>DATMUX010000221.1:0-3700 GCA_035563695.1 Acidimicrobiia bacterium | reverse complement strand
GCAGGACCTGACCGGGCAGGCCGTACTGCGCGTCGGACACGTCGACGATCGCGCCGGCCGCGGTCGTGATCGTGCCCGTATCGCCGATCTGGCCGCCCGACTCCGCATAGAACGGCGACCGGTCGAGCACGATCTCGACATCGGCGCCTTCGTCCGCCTGATCGACCTGCTCGCCGGCGACGACGAGCGCGAGGATCTTCGCGCTCGACGTGTACTCGCGGCGGCCGGTGAACTCGGTCGGCTCGGTGACCACCACGCCCGCGTCGTCGGCGCGGCCGGCGACCGCGGCGGCGCGGGCGCGTACGCGCTGCTCCTGCATGCGTGTGTCGAACCCCTCGATGTCGACCGCCCGCCCTCGCTCAGCCGCCATCTCGCGGGTGAGGTCGATCGGGAAGCCGAGCGTGTCGTGGAGGAAGAAGGCGTCCTCACCGCTCACGTCGCCGCGCTCGACGATGCCGTCGAGCATCTCGACGCCACGCTGCAGCGTCGCGCGGAAGGCCTCCTCCTCGCGCTGGACGACCTTGCGCACGACATCGAGCGTTCCCGTGATCTCCGGGTACGCGCCGCGCATCGTGTCGACGACGACGTCGACCATGCGGGGCGTGACCACCTCGCGCGCGCCGAGCATGTACGCGTGACGCACCGCCCGCCGGATGATGCGCCGCAAGACGTAGCCGCGCTCCTGATTCGACGGGCGCACGCCGTCGCTCACCATGAACGTCATCGTGCGGGCATGCTCGGCGACGATGCGCAGCGACACGTCGGTGCGGTCGTCGGTGCCGTATCGCGCGCCGGTCTCGCGCTGCGCCTGCTCGAGCGCCGGCTGGAACACATCGATGTCCCAGATCGACGTCTTGTCCTGGACGACCATGAGCAGGCGTTCGAGGCCCGCGCCGGTGTCGATGCTCGGCTTCGGGAGGAGGGCGCGCGTGCCGTCGGCCTGCTGGTCGAACTGCATGAACACGAGGTTCCAGATCTCGATGTACCGGTCGGTCTCCGTGATCGGTCCGCCCTCGGGCCCGAACGCCGGGCCGAGGTCCCAGAAGATCTCCGACGACGGGCCGCACGGCCCGGTCTCGCCCATGCGCCAGAAGTTCGGCTCACCGAGGCGCTGGATGCGCTCGGCCGGAAAGCCGACGCGGTCGCGCCAGATCTGCTCGGCCTCGTCGTCCTCGGTGTGCACCGTGACCCACAGGCGGTCGGTGTCGAGCTGCAACACGCCGGTGATGAACTCCCAGGCCCACGGGATCGCGTCGGCCTTGAAGTAGTCGCCGAAGCTGAAATTGCCGAGCATCTCGAAGAACGAGAAGTGCCGGTTGGTGCGGCCGATGTCGTCGAGATCGTTGTGCTTGCCGCCGGCGCGGACGCACTTCTGGACGGACACGGCGCGCGCGTACGGCGCGGTCTCCTCCCCCGTGAAGTACGGCTTGAACGGGACCATGCCGGCCACCGTGAACAGCAACGACTTGTCGACCGGGATCACGCTCGCCGACGGCACATGGACGTGCGCGCGCTCCGTGAAGAACTCCACGAAGGCGCGGCGGAACTCGTCGGCGGTGGTCGGGCGGTCGGGCATTGACGGTCCAGATTACTTTCCGGCGCCTCGCCCGAAGCCCGTTTTGAGCTCGGTTTCACGGGCACGCATGGCGTCGCGGCCTTCGTGCACCGCGGCGCGCATCGTCCCGCCCCACCGGTCGACGACCTCGGCCGGCACGTAGCGCCGGGCAACGCGACGCAGGCGGACCGTGATCGCCCACGACGATCCCAGACCGAGCGCGAAACCGACCAGGAGCCAGAACAGTCGCTTGATCACGACGCCGATCTTCTCGATCTCCGCCGCACCGGACCCCGCGATCGCGGCGGCGGGGCCGGCGCCGCCTCCTCGCCGGCGCGCACGCGCTGCGCGGCGCGCGAGACCCCCGCACCGAACGCAATCGCCTTCACGACGGGCGTCGCGATCGCACGCTTGGCTTCGCCCAGGCGCTCGGCCGACGTCACGAGACGCTCGACGCGGTCGATCTCGACCACCGCGTCGTCGACCGACGTCCGCGTCTCGTCGAGCAGCTCGATCGCGTCGACACGAAAGGCCTCGACCGTCGCGCGCAAGTCGCGCAGCGTGCGTCCGAGCAGGACGAGCACCGTCGCGAGCACCGCGACGAGCATCGTCACCACCGTGGCCGCGACGACGGCCAACACGTCACTCGTCGACATCGCTCGCCGGATCCTCTCCCCGTCGTGCCCGCCACTGTTGCACGGTACGCGGCTCGTCGCCGTGCCGGCCCGGGCGGTAGAACGTCTCCCCCGCGACCTCCACCGGCAGGTGTTCCTGCGGCACCCAGCCGGACGGGTCGTCGTGAGGATAGACGTATCCCTCGCCGTGGCCGAGCATCTGGGCGCCGCGATAGTGGGCATCCCGCAGGTGCATCGGCACGGGTCCGGTCCGGCGGTTCCGGACCGCGTCGGAGGCCGCCCCGAGTGCCGAGATCACCGTGTTGCTCTTCGGCGCCAGGCTGAGATGGAGGACGGCGTGCGCGAGGTTGATCGCCGCTTCGGGGAGGCCGACGTACTCGATCGCCCGGGCGGCGGCGTCGGCGACGAGCAGCGCACTCGAGTCGGCCAGGCCGATGTCCTCGCTCGCGAGGATGACCAGCCGGCGCGCGATGAACCGCGCGTCCTCGCCCGCGTCGAGCATGCGCGCGAGCCAGTACAGGCCCGCGTCGGGATCGCTGCCCCGGATCGACTTGATGAACGCCGACACGATGTCGTAGTGCTCGTCGTCGCCGTACCGCACGCTGCGCAACGCGAGCGCGGCCTCGGCCTCCTCGAGCGTGATGGTCGAACGCTCGCTTTGCACGGTGAGCGCATGAGCGACCTCGAGCACAGTGAGGAGGTGGCGCGCGTCGCCCTCGCTCTTGTCGACGAGATGCCGGAGCGCGTCGTCGTCGATCGTCGCCGGTTCCGCGCCGAGGCCGCGGTCGCGATCGTCGAGCGCGCGTTTCGCGAGGTGCACGAGCGCGGCGTCGTCGAGCGGCTCGAGCCGGAACAACGTGCTGCGCGACAACAACGGACCCGTGAGAGAGAAGAACGGGTTCTCGGTCGTCGCGCCGACGAGCACGAGCAGGCCCTCCTCGACGAACGGGAGCAGGACGTCCTGTTGCGCGCGCGAGAACCGGTGTACCTCGTCGAGGAAAAGGATCGTGCCCTGGCCGCGCTCGCCGAGACGAGCCCGGGCGCGTTCGGCGACCTCGCGAACGTCCTTGACGCCCGCGCTCACCGCGCTCAACGTCTCGAACGCCTTCTCGGTCACGCCCGCGATCAGGCGGGCGATCGTCGTCTTGCCGGTGCCCGGCGGCCCCCACAGGATGATCGACGACAACCGATCCGATTCGATCAGGACCCGCAGCGGCTTGCGGGGCCCGAGGAGATGCTGCTGGCCGACCACCTCGTCGAGCGTGCGCGGACGCAGCCGGGCGGCGAGCGGAGCCTTGCGCGCGAGGCGCTCCTCGACCGCCGCCGCGAACAGATCGGGACTCCCGGCACCACCGGCGTTGCGAGCCATCGCCCGGCAGGCTACGCGCCCGCCGCCGCCACCTCCCCCAACCTCCCCCAACCTCCCCAACCTCCCCCAACCTCCCCAACTGTTGGGAGGATCATGGGCGCTATGCGCCCATGATCCTCCCAACACCGCGTGATGTGAGCG
>DATMUX010000220.1:0-8403 GCA_035563695.1 Acidimicrobiia bacterium | reverse complement strand
TCCAGCACGTGGAGTAGCAGAATGGTTCCGGGCGTTCTGCCGTGCCTCCGACCGCGCCGTCACGGGCGCAATCACACGACGCGACGCGGCGCGGTGAGCCGGCTCGGCGTGTCGCCTGTATTGATCGTTGTGCTTGGTTCGAAGAGCAGGATCGTCGTATTGGTCGCGGCGCACGGCTGGTGAACACAGCCTTTCGGTACCACGTACGTGTCGCCGGGCCGCAACACGACGTCGCCCTCGTCCATCCGGATCGTTAATTCGCCCCCGAGCACCATGAAGAACTCGTCGGTTTCAGGAGGCTGATGCCGGGTGAACTGGCCCTGGACACGCGCGACGCGCACGTCATAGTCGTTGACAACGGCAATGGTGCGGGGAGACCAAGGCTCGTCGATCGCTTCGAGGACAGCATCGACGTTGCGGATCGATGTCATGCAGGCAGCCTAGGTCGGCACAAGGCTCCGAGGTGCTTTCGAACATCGTGGCGGTAACACGAACGATCGCGTCATGAACACTTGGCTCCCGGGACGGTTGGTCGTACCGTGTTCACTGTGGCGGCACAAGTTCCCTCGGGGACGGTGACGTTCCTGTTCACGGATATCGAGGGTTCGACGCGCCGGTGGCAGGTCGACCCTGAGGCGATGCGGTCGTTGCTGGCCGAGCACGACGACGCCTTGCGCCGGCTGATCGAAAAGCATCGCGGCCATGTGTTCAAGCACACGGGCGATGGCGTCGCGGCCGCGTTCGGTTCGGCCTCCGATGCCGTGGCTGCCGCGGTGGAGGCGCAGGAGCAGCTCCGGGACGTCGTACCGGTTCGGATGGGTTTGCACACTGGTGAGGCCGACTTTCGTGACGGCGACTATTTCGGTTCGACGTTGAACCGGTGTGCCCGACTGATGGGTGTGGCGCACGGCGGCCAGGTGGTGGTCTCGGAGGCGGTGGAGAGTGTTGTGCGAGGGGCGCTGCCGGCGGACGTGACGCTGGTGTCGCTAGGTGAACATCGTCTGCGGGACCTCGCGCGTGCTGTCGGAGTGTTCCAGGTGACCCATCCGGGGTTAACGCGCGAGTTCCCGCCCTTGCGGTCGTTGAACGCGTTGCCGGGGAACCTGCCGGTGCAGCTGACGGCGTTCGTCGGTCGTGACGACGACCTCACGCGGGTCGCCGCCGAGTTGCGCGACGCGCGTCTGGTGACGTTGACCGGCGTCGGTGGTGTCGGCAAGACCCGTTTGGCGTTGGAGGTCGCAGCCGAGGTGCTCCCCGGGTATCGGGACGGGGCGTGGCTCGCCGAGCTTGCCGGCGTGCGCGATCCGGAGGCGGTCCCGGACGCGCTGGTGGCGATGTTCGGGTTGCGGCCCTCGACCGGGTTACCGGCGACGACGACGCTCGTGGAGTTCCTGCGGGGCAAGGACCTGCTGTTGCTGTTGGACAACTGCGAGCACTTGCTCCGCGCCGTTGCAGAGCTCGTCGCCGAGGTGGTGCGCTCGTGTCCGGGTGTGCGGGTTCTGGCGACGAGCAGGGAAGGTCTGAACGTTGCCGGCGAACGGATGCTCGGCGTCGCGTCCCTCGATGTGCCGCCGGTCGCGGCAGACCTCGGGACGATGGAGCGGTGCGACGCGGTCGTGTTGTTCGTCGAACGGGCCCGAGCCGTGAAGGCAACGTTCACTTTGGACACCACGAACGCCGATGGCGTTGCGCAGGTGTGCCGCCGTCTGGACGGGATCGCGCTCGCGATCGAACTCGCGGCGGCGCGGGTCGCAATGTTGACGGTGCCCGAGTTGGCACGCCGGCTCGACTCTCGGTTCCGACTTCTGGCCGGTGGGCAGCGCACCGCGGTGGAACGCCACCAAACGTTGCGGGCTGCGATCGATTGGTCCTACGAGTTGTTGAGCGAGACCGAGCAGCTCCTGTTGGCTCGCTTGAGCGTCTTCGCGGGCGGGTTCAGCCTCGAGGCCGCCGAGGCCGTCACGGTCGGCGACGTGGTCGAGCCGAACGACGTATTCGACTTGCTCGCGGCATTGGTGGCCCGCTCGATGGTCGTTGCCGACACCGAAGGCATCGAGGCGCGGTACCGGTTGTTGGAGACGATCCGTCAATACGCCCAGGAATGCCTCGATGACAGCGGCGACGGGGACCGGCTGCGCACCAAGCATGCCGCCTACTACGCCGGTTTCGCCGAGGTCGCGATCGCGGGCGCGGTGGGCTCCGACGGGATCGCATGGGAGCGCCGCCTGGAGCGAGAGTTCGACAACTTCCGCGCCGCGATCACCTGGGCGACCGACACCCGCGACGTCGACACTGCTTTGCGGCTGATCGGCCTGTGGGACGCCGCGACCCAGGTGCTGGACGCCGGTCTCTCCGCCACGTCGCGTTGGGCGTGCGACACCATCTTGGCCATGCCCGGGGCGTCCGAGCATCCGAAGTACCCCTCGGTGCTCGCTACCGCCGCGATACACGCCTGGGAGCAGGGCGACCAGGAGCGGGCCCGCCGCCGCTCCGACGAGGCCCTCGCCGCCGAAGCGCGCCTCGGCACCGACCCGAGCATCGGCCTGCGGTTGGTCCGAGCCACGATCGCCCAATCGCAGGGTCGGACCGACGAAGCCGTCGAGTTTGCACACCACGCGGTCGCGTTGGCGCGTGCGCGCGGGGACTCCGCACGACTGCTGCAAGCCCTCGCGTGGTCGGCGTTCGTCTACGCCATCGCCGGCGACGCCGCCGCCGCGCTCCCCGACGCCGACGAGGCCGTCGCCCTGATCCACCGGCTCCCAAACCCGCACGCCGTCCAGGTTCCCCTCACCCTCGCCGCCTTTGCCCTGGGCGATTCGGCACCCGAGCGGGCCCTGGCCCTCGCGCGTGAAGCGATCGAGCTCGCCGGTGCGCCCGACCACAACTTGGCCTGGTCCATCGCCGGCGACCTCGCCGCTCGCCACGGCGACCGACGCGACGCACTCGTGTACATGGGCAGAGCCATAGAGACTCACCACTGGCTCGGTCAGCGGCTCCCGCTCGGCACCGTGATCGGACGTGTCGGGAGCCTGATCGCCGACAACGATCCCGAGGCCGCCGCGGTCCTCCAAGGCGCCGGTGACGCCCGCGCTTCCGGTTTCGCCCACGCCCCCCACACGGTCGAAGCCGAAAAACGCGCGATCGCAATCATCGACGCCGCGCTCGGGGAACCGCGCCGACACGAGTTGTACGCACAAGGTGCGGCCATGACCGACGCCGACGCCATCGCTTATGCAAAGTCCGCGATCACTCGCAGCCTTGCCCGCGACACCGCCTGAGCGTGTTCACGCCGGCATCGCCGCGTGCGCGACATCGCCGCGCGTCTGATCGCCGCGCTATCCGACCGCGCGGCCACCGCTCGCGTCGCCGCGATCTTGGGACATCACCCCTGAAGTCGACAACGATCCCCCAGTCATGTTCCGTCTACGGACTATCGGGCGGTCATGCCGCCGTCGACAACGATGGCCTGACCGCTGATGAAGGAGGCGTCGTCGGAAGCGAGAAAGGCGGCGACGCTGCCGATCTCCCCGGGTTTTCCCCATCGCTCCAAAGGTACGCGGAGCTTGTCGCGGACGTAGGCGCCGTCGGTATCGGCTTCGTAGATGTGCTTGGTGGCTTGCGTGACGATGTAGCCGGGGCAGATCGCGTTCACGCGCACGCCCTTCGGGCCGTAGTGCAGCGCGAGGGACTTCGTCAGACCGATGACGCCGTGCTTGGCGGTCGGGTAGGCCGTCGTGTCGACGTCGCCGATCAGCGAGCCGCGGATCCCGGCGATCGAGGCGATGTGGATCACCGAACCGTTGCCGCTCTCGATGATCGCCGGCAGCGCCTGGCGGCTGGCGAAGTAGGTCCCGGTCTGGAACAGGTCGACCATGTGCTTCCAGGCGTCGGCCCCGGTGACGCCTTCCGGTGGCCGACCGGCGACGCTCGTCACCAGGATGTTGAGGCCGCCGAACGCCTCGACGGCGAAGCGCACGCTGTCCGCGACGGACTCCTCCTCGAGGACCGTCGTGTGGACGAACGCAGCTCTTCCGCCGGCCGCGGTGACGTCGGCGACGGCCTGCTCGCCGCCGGCATCGTCGACGTCGGCGACGACCACGGCGGCGCCTTCCGCGGCGAGCGCGTCGACGCACGCCCGTCCGATGCCTGAGGATCCGCCGATCACGAGCGCGACGCGACCGTTCAGCTTCACCGGGATCTCCTCTGTCGGAGGGGCAGGACGACCGTCACGGTGAACCGGCGCCCGGCACCGCGACCTCTACGGCCTCGATTCGGCAGCGGGAGTCGCCGGTGGCGATCCCCTCGAAGGTGGTGTCGTTGATCACCAGGTAGAGCGTGCGCATGTCGGGCCCGCCCAGCGCGGGTGCGACGGCCCAGCTCTCGCCGGTCGCCACGCGGTCGGTGATCTCGCCGCCCTCGAGCACGCGCAGGAACTCGCAGGAGAGGAAGCACCCGACCCACACACCGCCCTCGACGTCGACGCAGAGCCCGTCGGGTGACCGCGGCCCGAGATCGGCGAACACGCGCTGGTCGCCAAGCGTGCCGTCGGCCCGGATCGTCCACGCGTGGAGCTTGTTCCCGAACGTCTCGGCCGCGATCAGCGTCGTCTCGTCGGGTGTGACCGCCATACCGTTCGGGGTGACCAAGCCGCTCGCAACCATCCGAGCCTCGCCGTCGGGTGTGACGAGCGCGATGCCGCCGCGCGGAGCGCCACCACCTCGTTCGGTGTAGACGTCGACGTAGACCCGCCCGTCCGGCGTGGCGACCATGTCGTTCAGCGACAGCCCGAGCCCGCTGAGGTCGCAGTACTCCTCGGAACCACCAGACGTCACGCGTGATAGCACCGGGGTCTCCAGCGTGGTCACGAGCAGGTCGTCATCGGGGGTCCAGCCGAGACCGGACGGGTGGTGGGCGTGGGCACCGAGGCCGAGCACGCCGTCGGCATCAAGGGTGCGGACCGCATCGGCGTGCATGTCGGAGAACCAGAGGGACCCGTCGTGCCAACGGGGACCCTCCCCGTAGGTGAGGCCTTCGGCCACGACGGTGGACGTCAGCGTCCTCACGGTCGGCTCGTCTCCTTCGTGACCATGACGAGACCGGGCATGCCGTCGTCGTCCCGCCACTTCCTGAGGATCTCCCGGAACTCGAGGATCGATCCGCCGAAGCTCCCGTTGCGCAGCACGCGCGCGTCGGCGGTCCCCTCCTGGTTGAAGTAGCTCGGGGTGCATTCCTGCCAGCGCTTGAATCCCCGCTCGCCCAGCATCTCGTGGTAGCGGACCCAGTCGGCCTCCGCCTGCGCGGTCACCTCGACGGTGTCGGCTCCGGCGTCCATCGCCCGCCGAATGAGCTTCGCTAGGTGGGTGGCGACGATCTCCTGGGGGAACGGGAAGTTGTTGTCCCACGATGCCTGGCGGGTGGTCGACAGCATGAAGTTCGGAAAGCCGTGCACGTGCTGGCCGTGCAGGGTGGTCGCGCCGTCCTTCCACTTCTCCGCCAGCGTCTGCCCGTTCCGGCCGGTGACCGGGATCGGCGTGCCGTCTTCGAGCGGGGACAGCTCGAACCCGGTCGCGAAGATCAGCAGGTCGAGCTTGAACTCCTGCCCGTTGGCGAAGACGGCGTCCTCCGTCACCCGCTCCATGCCGCGACCGTCGGTGTCGACGAGGGTGACGTTGTCCTGGTTGAACACGTCGAGGTACTCATCGTGGAAGCAGGGGCGCTTGCACAGCCAGTTGTACCAAGGCTTGAGCGACTCGCTGGTCTGCCGGTCGTTCACCACGGTCTCGGCGCGCCTGCGGACGTTCTCCATCATCTCGTAGTCGACGAGCTGGGCCAGGTCCATGAAGTCGTCCATGGTCATATCGGGCGTCGCTCGGCTGCGGACGATGGCCATCATCTGGGTCCAACCGTCCTGGATCTGGTCGTCCTCGGTGAGGCCACGGAACGCCTCGACGAAGTTCTGCATCCGCTTTTGCTGCCAGCCCGGCTCCAGGGATCCAAACCACTCGAGATCGGTCGGCCGGTTGTCTCGGACGTCGACCGAGGACGGTGTGCGCTGGAAGACGTAGAGGTGCTTGGCCCACTTCGCCAGCCGGGGGATGCACTGGATCGCCGTGGCGCCGGTACCGATGATCCCGACCACCTTGTCGCGGAGGCCATCCATCGGCTCCTCCGGCGCACCGCCCGTGTAGCCGTAGTCCCAGCGGCTGGTGTGGAAGCTGTGACCGGCGAACGTCTCGATGCCCGGGATGCCCGGCAGCTTCGGCTCGCGGTAGTGACCGGAGGCCAGGATGACGAAGCGCGCCCGGAGCTCGTCGCCGCGGTCGGTGCTGACGATCCAGCGCGACGTCGCATCGTCGAAGCTCGCGTCGGTGACGCGGGTGTGCATCAGCGCCCGGCGATAGAGGTCGAACTTCCGGCCGAGGGCCTGCGCGTGCGCCAGGATCTCCGGCTGCAGCACGTACTTCATGGAGGGGACGGTGCCGACCTCCTCGAGGAGCGGCAGGTAGATGTACGATTCCACGTCGCATGCCGCCCCGGGGTAGCGGTTCCAGTACCACGTGCCCCCGAAGTCGCCGCCGCGCTCGAGGATGACGAAGTCGTCGACGCCCTCATCGATCAGGCGCACCGCGGCGAGCATGCCCGCGAAGCCGCCGCCGACGATGACAACATCGGCCGCGGCGTGCTTCGGATCGCGCGCCTCGACCGGCATGTACGGATCCTCGGCATAGTGCTCCAGCTCGCCCGTCATCTGGCGGTACTGCGCCAAGCCCTCGGGACGCATGGCCAATCGCTTGTCCCGCTCCCGGTCGTACTTCTCCTTCAGAGCGACCGGGTCGAAGTCGAATCCGTTGACGTTGGGCATCGGCGCCTCGAAATGGCCGGGACGGCGGGGATTGCCGCGGACGAACGTGACAGTACACTGTCACGTCACGTGAGTGGCTTGCCGGCCCGGCAATCGCTTCCCCGGACGTTGTCACACAGCGTCACATGCGAAGGCGGCACGACCGTTGACCGTCGCGTCGTCAGTCGCTACTACGGGATGTGCAAGCCCGAAATGGCTCGTGCGACCACGAGCCGCTGGATCTCCGAGGTGCCCTCGAAGATCGTGTAGATCTTCGAGTCGCGGTGCCACTGCTCGACCGGGTGCTCCTTCACGTAGCCCGCGCCGCCGAGGATCTGGATCGCGTCCTCCGTCGCCTTCACCGCGACCTCACCCGCATACAGCTTCGACATCGAACCTTCGCCCGCTTCGAACTTCTTGCCGGTCGAGGCCATCCAGCACGCACGCCACACGAGCAACCGGGCCGCGTCGATCTGCATCTTCATATCGGCGAGCTTGAACGCGATCGCCTGGTTCATGATGATCGGACGCCCGAACGCCTTGCGCTCCTTTGCGTACTCGAGCGCGTACTCGTACGCGGCGCGCGCGATGCCGAGCGCCTGCGCACCGACGAGCGGGCGTGAAGCCTCGAACGTGCTCATCGCGGCCTGCACCCGCGACGACTGGCCCTCACGCGCCCGGGCGATGCGCGCGTCGAGCTTCTCCTTGCCGCCGAGCAGGCAGTGGCCCGGCACGCGCACGTCGTCGAGCACGACTTCGGCGGTGTGCGACGCGCGGATGCCCATCTTCTTGAACTTCTGGCCCATCGACAGGCCCGGGGTGCCGGGCGGCACGACGAAAGATGCGTGCCCGCGGCTCTTCAGCTCCGGCTCGACGGCCGCGACGATGACGTGCACGGTCGGGACCTTGTCGATCCCGCCGTTGGTGATCCACGTCTTGGTGCCGTTGAGGACCCACTCGTCCTTGGCCTCGTCGTAGACGGCGCGCGTGCGCAACGACGACACGTCGGAGCCGGCGTCGGGCTCGCTGACCGCGAACGCGGCCATGTGGAGGTCGTCGGGGGTGCCGAAGCACTGCGGGACCCACTCGGCGATCTGCTCGGGCGTGCCGTTGCCGATGATGCCCGACACGCCCAATGTCGTCCCGAAGATCGCGAGGGCGATGCCGGCGTCACCCCAGCACATCTCCTCCGACACGACCGGGAACGTCAGGCCCGTGCGGTCGCCGAAGCAGTTGGCGATGAACTCCCACGAGTAGAGGCCGATCTTGGCCGCCTCCTCGATGATCGGCCACGGCGTCTCCTCGCGCTCGTCCCACTCGGGCGCCGCGGGCCGCACCACGTCCTTGGCGAAGTCGTGGACCCACTGCTTGATCTGCTGCTGGTCGTCGTTGAGCTCGAGCGAGAAGTCCGTCATCACACGTCCCTTCGACTGACGGTCCCTTCGACTGAGGGAGGGTGCCGGCCTGTCACTGCATCGGCACGCCGTGCGCTACAAGTTACTACTCGGTAACGCCAACGTGCCAGCACCGGGGAAAAGTCCGGCCCCACGGGTCAACTGTCC
>DATMUX010000219.1:0-2094 GCA_035563695.1 Acidimicrobiia bacterium | reverse complement strand
TTGCGCGGCCCGACCGGAACGGTCGCCGCCGAACCACCGGCGCGGCCGGCCGCGCCCGGGTCGCCGGTGCCCACGCCCCTGTCGCCCGCCGCGCGCGGGGGCGAGCCGCAGATCACCGAGAAGCTCTACCTCTGAGACTCGGTCTCCGAGACCGCCGGCACGACGCGCACGATCGGCACCGGCTCCGCGATCCCGCGCACGAACACCGGGCCGAGCGGCTCGAACCCGACGCCCGGGTGCTCACCGATCAGCTCGGCCGTCGCCGCGGAACAGAGCACCTCACCCGGACCCGCGAGATCGACGATGCGCGACGCGAGATTGACGTCGTGGCCGACGATGTCGTTGCCGCGCCGACGCGGCCTGCCCCAGTGCACGCCGATGCGGACCCACATCGGGACGTCTTCCTCGCCGGTGGCGTCGAATTCTCGCTGCAGCCGGACACAGGTGTCGATCGCGTCGTGCGGGTCGTCGAACCACAGCAGCAGCCCGTCGCCGAGCTCCTTCACCACGCGAGCGCACCGCGGGAGCGCGGCGCGCACCGCGCGTTCTTGCCGTTCGAGGAACGCGAGCGCGAGGTCGTCGCCGTGCTTGTCGGTGAGCTGAGTGAAGCCCACGATGTCGGTGAAGACGATCGCGCCGTGGTCGTGCTCGGTCACCGCGGCGTCACCTGGATCGACCCGCTCACCGTCGCGACGGAGATCTCCCCATCGGTCCCGGGCTCGCAGTCGCTGCGGACCCGGCCGCTGATCGAGTGCAGCCGCGTCGACGGACGTACCCCGGCGGGAACCGCGATCTCGACGCGGCCCGAGACAGTGTGCACGCGCACCCGGCCCGCGCTTGCCACACCGAGGAACACCTTCCCGCTGACCGTCTTCACGTCGGCTCGATCCACGCGTTCGGCGAGCACCAGGCCCGACACGCTCGCGATCAACGCGGACGCGGCCCGCCCGACGTGCACCTTCGAGCTGGTGACGACGACGCGGCACTCGCTCCGGCACTCGGCGATGTCGACCGATCCGGACTTGGCGCGTGCGTCGACGCGGTCGGCGTCGGCGACGTGCACCTTGCCGCTCACGGTCGCGACCCGCACCGCGCCGAGCCGGCCGGCGAGATCGACATTGCCCGATGCGGTCCCGACGGTCACATCGGTGTCGTCGGCGCACTGCACCTCGATCGTGTCGGCGCCCTTGCTCCGCCGGATCCGGATCTCACCGTCGCCGGACGCGCCCGGATCGCCGGGTTCGATCGTGCCTCCGGCCACCGACAGCTCGGCGCCGGGCGCAGCCGTCACCCGCACCTTCCCGCTGCGGGTCGAGATGTTGAGGCGCACGGCCGACAGCGTACGCTCCCGCGGCATGGCGCTCACCGAGGAAGAGCAGGCCGAGTGGCGGAACCGCTTCCGCGAGATCATGGTGAACACGCGGTTCATCAAGTCGCTGGGCGTCGTCGTCGACACGTGGGCGCCCGACGAGGTCGTGCTGCGCGTGCCGTTCGCCGAGCAGCTCACCAACGACGGGCGGGAATACCACGGCGGCGTGATCGCGGCGTTGATCGACACCACCGGCGCGGCCGCGGTGTGGGCCGGCCACGATTTCGACAAGGGCCTGCGCGCGTCGACCGTCTCGATGACGGTCAACTACACCGGTCGAGCGGCCGGCGACCTCGTCGCGACGGCGCGCTGCGTGAGACGCGGTCGCGATCTCGCGTTCTCGGAGATCACCGTGGAGGACACGCACAACACCCTCGTCGCGACCGGCACGCTCGTCTACCGCATCGTTCCCTGATCGACGAGCTCCGCCGGTAGCGACTGCGCGTGCGCGAGCGCGAGATGCTGGACCGCACGCGTCAACGCGACGAACAGCAGCCGCGTGCCATGAGGGCCGGCGGCCGCGATCTCGGCGGGCTCCACCACGATGACCGCGTCGAACTCGAGGCCTTTCGCCAGCGCCGCCGGCAGGACGACGACCGGATGATCGCGCGACACCTCGCCCGGCTCGGCGAGCACGACGCCGCACGCTTCGATCGCATCGCGCAACCGCGGGACGCGAGCGTCGGCCGCGATCACCGCGACGGTCGCGAACTCCTTTGCGAGCG
>DATMUX010000218.1:0-3376 GCA_035563695.1 Acidimicrobiia bacterium | reverse complement strand
GGTGCCGCCCGCCTTCAACGACAGCACGAGCCCGCCCGCGCCCTCGCGGCTCTGGAACTCGTCCACGATCCGGTCGCGCGTGCCGCGCGTCAGCCCGCCGTGGTAGCACTCGACCGGCAGGCCGGTGCGTTCGGTGAGGTGCTCGGCGAGGCGCCGGCCCCACTCCGCGAAGTGCGTGAAGATCAACACCTTCTCGTCGGCCGCGAACACCGAGTCGACGATCTCCTCGAGGCGCGCGAGCTTTCCGGACCGGCCCGCGAGGGGTTGGTCGTCGTTGTGGTAGGCCCACGGGTGGTTGCAGATCTGCTTCAGCGCGGTGATCGCCGCGAGGATCTGGCCCTTGCGCGGCTCGCCGCCCTCCTCGGCGTCGTCGCTCTTCACGAGCGTGTCGAGCAGCGCCTGGTACATCCCGATCTGCTCGCGCGTCATGGCGCAATGGTCGAGTTCGTCGATCTGGTCGGGGAGCTCGGCCGCGATCTCGGGCTCGGCCTTCGTGCGGCGGAACACCAGGATGCCGTTGAGCGCGCGCATCGCGTCCTCGGCCTCGACCTTGCGCGCAGTGCCGTCGTTCGAGAGGCGCGCGATGAACTGCGGTCGCGTGCCGACGAGCCCCGGATTCGTGTAGTCGAGGATCGCCCAGAGGTCGCCCAAGCCGTTCTCGATCGGCGTACCGGTGAGCGCGACACGCATACGCGCTTCGATCCGTCGCAGCAGCTGCGAAGTGTCGTTCGCCGGATTCTTGATCGCCTGGGCCTCGTCGAGCACCATCCGGGCCCACGAAACCGCCGCGATCGCGTCGATATCGCGCACCGCCGTGCCGTACGTCGTGACGACGACGTCGGCGTTCGCGACCTCCGCCGCGATCTCGTCGGGCGCGGCCCGGTTCGCGCCGTGGTGCACGACGACCCGCAGCTTCGGAGTGAAGCGCCCGGCCTCGGCCGTCCAGTTCCCGACGACCGCCGGCGGTGCGATCACGAGCGCGGGACCGTCGGCGACACCGGCGAGCAGATGCGCGAGCATCGTCGGCGTTTTACCCAGGCCCATGTCGAGCGCGAGGCAACCGCCGAGCCCGGCGTCGTCGAGGAAGCCGAGCCACGCGAGCGCCTCGGCCTGATAGCTGCGCAGCTTGCCCTTGAAGCCCTTGGGCGTGCGCGCGGGCTCGTGCGCCACCTTGGCCGCGGCCGCGAGCAGGTCGGCGGCCCATCCACCGCCTTCGACGGAGACGCCACCCGCCAGCGGCGACTCGTCGAGACCGAGCGCGAGCCGCAGCATCTCCGCCCCGGTCATCTGTTTCGTCTTCGACCGCTCGGCCAGAGCCTCGGCGGCGGCGTTCAGGTCGGCACGATCGATCTCGACCCAACGCCCGCCCGCGCGAATCAGGGGGCGCGCCTCCTTCGACATGCGCGCGATGTCGGCCGCGGTCAGCTCGACGTCGTCGAAGACGGCCGACCACTGCACGTTCGCCAATTGGTTCGCGCCGACGGCCGACTCCGTCGAAGCGTCGGCGTAGACGCGCAGCGCCGCCTTCGCCGGCCGGCGCGCGAACGCCGGGACCCGCACGTCGAATCCCGCGGCCGCGAGGCGCGGCCCGGTCGCGGCCATGAGGTCCCACGCCTCGTCGGCGCTCACGACGACCTCGCCCCTCCGCAGTGAGCCGGGGCGCAACAGCGCGGGCACCATCCGTTCAAGCCGGTTGAGCTCGTCCTCGAGGTGTTGGCGATCGGAGTCGGCCATCACGATCGCGTGCTCGATCGGGACGGGCTTATCGCGCGCGCCGGTGGCGAACACGGCGAGATGCCACGCGTCACCGGCGTCGGGCGGATCGAGCTGCACGATGAGGCGCGCGTGTTGCCCCGTGACACCGCGCGCCCACTGCTCGACCTTCGACACCACCTTGTCGGCCGTCGCGACCGGCGCGTCGAACGCGCCCCCGTCGAGGCGGCCCAGGAAGGCCTCGGCGACATCGGTCGCGGTGCGCACGCGCGGCGGCGGCGCCGGGACCTCGACGCTCGCCGCCGCCTTGCGGCAGATCGCATCGACCATGCCCGTGAGCGCGGATCGCGTGAGCGCGCGCCGGTCGACCTTGCGGTCGAGCGCGAGCACGCTTCCCGGCATGCTCTCCGCCATGTGCGCGAGGCGCGCCGGGTCGACGAGAGCCGGCGTCCACCGCACCGAGTACGAGCCCGTCGACGATCCACTACCGGCGCCGCGTCGTGCGCGCCGGCGAAGTTGCGGAACCATGGCGCCGCGGGCCGTGAGCTCGACCGCCCAGATCGCGACGCGTCCCATCCACCGCACGCCCGCGCCGACGTGGTCGCCGACCTGGCCGGCTCCCGCGGCGACTAGCCACCCGAGCACTTCACCGACCGGGATCGCGTGCGCGTCGGCGGACCGGCCCCCGGAGAGCTGCACGGGCGCGTGCTTGGCCCAACCCGATTCGGGCGCGCCGGTCGTCGCGAGCATCGCGAGCACGCCGGCGCCGTCGGCCACGGGCGCGTGCGGACCCGCCGCCCACGCGACGACGCGGCCGGGCTCCCACGAGATCTGCAGTTGCGTCTCGCCCGGAACCTCGGGCTCATCGTGCTCGTCGTCGGGCGCTCGCCGGCCGCCGCCGTCGACCGGCTCGCCGACGAGGCGCGACCACGCGGCGTGCACCTGACCGAGCTCGTACTCGAGATCGGCCAGGACTTGTGCGCGTTCGTCGCCGGTGAGGGAACGCGCGCGCTGCAGGTTCTCCTCACTCTCGTGCCGCATCCGCAGTAGCGACGCGCGCCAGTCGACCGGGTTCGTCGCGAGCACCGCCAGCTGTTCCGGCGTGGCGACGCCGTCGACCTCCGCGGCGACGTACATGTCGAACTGCCACGGCGCGAGATCCTCGACACCCGCGAACGAGCTCATGCTCCGATCACGTATCTCCACTCGGGCTCTTCGGTGGACGCCCCATGCGTCCTCGGAGAAGTACGGGACAACGAGCCCCGCCGGTGCCGCCTCGACCCCCCACCCGCACTGGGTCGCCGTGGCCCGGGCGCTCTGGTCGTGCGGAGCCCCGAAGCTCGGCACGGCGGCGAACGCTCCCCCCAGTGTACGCCGTCAGGGGCGCCGGCCGCGCCTTGGCCCGGTCGGAGGCCGGAGACCGCGCCGCGGCTCAGTCGCGGTTCGGCCAGAGATCTACCGGCCCGCCGATATAGCCGCCGGCCTCTCGGATCGCCTTCCCCCACGGCCGGAGCAGTCCGATCAGCTCGTCGGCATCGCCGTCCAGCGCGGCGAGTGCCGGCCGCATCGCTCGATCGGTCGCGTGCTCGATCGTCTCGCGCTCCGCCCGCCCTGTGTCGGTCAGCCGCTCGTCCGCGTCGAGCCGGCCGCGCGCCCGCAGGCG
>DATMUX010000217.1:0-3843 GCA_035563695.1 Acidimicrobiia bacterium | reverse complement strand
GTTCCCCGCGTCGCGGCGTTCGTGGTCACGAATACGGCCGTATATGGCCATTTTCGTGACCACCGATGCTCGTAGGGGCGTGAGGGCGTGGTCGCGAGCCGGGCCGCGTACACTCGGCGGCGACAACACCCACGGGGAGCTCGGGGAACCGGGCTGAGAGGGTGGCTGACACCGCCACCGACCCCTCGAACCTGCTCCGGGTAATGCCGGCGGAGGGAGGGATGCGCATGACACGCGCGGCCATCGTGCTCGCGGGGGGCGACCCCGTCGAGCCCGGAATCAAGCGGTTCCTGCCCGGCGGGGCCGACGTCATCGCGGCCGATTCGGGCGTCCACAACGCGGCCGTGCTCGGCCTGCGCGTCGACCGGATCGTCGGCGACCTCGACTCCGCCGACCCGGCCGCGGTGCACGACGCCCGGGTGCGCGGCGCGACCATCGAGGTGCATCCCGTCGACAAGGACGCCACCGACCTCGAGCTCGCTCTCGCGGCGGCGCAGTCACGGGGCGCGGCTCGCATTCTCGTCGTCGGTGGCGCCGGCGGCCGGCTCGATCACTTCCTCGCGAACGTCGCGGTGATCGCCGCGCCGCGCTTCGCCGGCGTCGAGATCGACGCGATCTTCGGTGACGCGCAGGTTGCGGTCGTGCAGGGTGGGCGTCCGCCGCACGCCGTCCGCGGGGTACCCGGCTCCATCGTCACGCTGTTGCCGATCGGAGGCGATGCGCGCGGCATCACCACGACGGGATTGGAGTACCCGCTCGACGACGAAGACCTTCCTGCGGGGACGACCCGCGGCGTGAGCAACGTGCTCGTCGGTGAGCGCGCGACCGTCGAGCTCGCGCGCGGCACGCTGCTCGTGGTCCAGCCCGAGGGCGGTGCGCGATGAGGCGAACTGCTGCGATCGCACTCCTCGGCGCGGCTGCCCTGCTCGGCGCCGCGTGCGGCAGCTCGTCGAAGACGGGCGCCAACACGACGGGCACTACCACCCGCACGGCGGCGCACCCGAAGATCGGCACGGTCGTGCTGCTCACGCACAGCGCGTTCGCGGTCTCGAAGCCGGTGCTCGCCGCGTTCACCAAGCAGACGGGATACGCCGTCAAGCTCGTGCAACCCGGCGACGCCGGCGTGATGGTGAACCAGGCGATCCTGCGCAAGGACCATCCCGTGGCCGACGCCCTCTTCGGCGTCGACAACACGTTCCTCACCCGCGCGCTCGACGCGGGCATCTTCGATCCGTATGTGGCGAAGGGACTGAACGGCGTACCGATCGATCTCCAGAGCGACGCCCAACAGCACCGTGTGACGCCCATCGACACGGGGAACGTGTGCATCGTCGACGACCTGTCGTGGTTCGGGCACAACGGGCATCCGCCCGCGCCCACATCGCTCGACGACCTCACCGCGCCCGCGTACAAGAACCTCACGGTCGTCGAGAACGCGGCGACATCGTCGCCGGGACTCGCGTTCCTGCTCGCCACGATCTCCGCCAAGGGTGACAGCCGCTGGCAGGACTATTGGCGCGCGCTGCGCGCCAACGGCGTGCGCGTCGTCGACGACTGGACGCAGGCCTACCAGAGCGACTTCACCGCGGGCGGTGGCACCGGCGACCGCCCGATCGTCGTGTCGTACGGCTCCGACCCGGCTGCCGACATCGTCTACGCGAACCCGGCGCGCACGACCACGCACGTCGGTGTCGTCGCGTCGACATGCTTCCGCCAGACGGAGTATGCCGGTGTGCTGCACGGCGCGCACAACGTCGCGGGCGCGCAGGCCCTGGTCGACTTCTTCCTCTCGCCTGCGTTCCAACAGGACATGCCGCTGCAGATGTTCGTGAACCCGGTCGTCGCGGGTGCACGGCTGCCGGCGGTGTTCGCCAAGGACGCGGTCGTGCCCGCCCACCCCTACACGATGGATCCCGCGACGATCGGCGCGCACCGTGATCAGTGGATCAAGGAGTGGACCGATCTCGTCGTGCGATGACGCTCGCCGGGCTCGCCGGGCGGGCCGGACGCATCGCACGGGTCGCCATCCCGCTCGCGTTCTTCGCGCTGTTCTTCGCGTGGCCGCTCGCGGCGATCGTGGGCCGGTCGGGTGGCTTAGGTTCGGTGCGCGACGTACTGGGCGACGACGCGCTGCGGCGGGTGATGTGGTTCACGCTGTGGCAGGCGGTCGTGTCGACGCTGCTGACACTGCTCGCCGGCCTCCCGGCGGCCTACGTCGTGGCGCGCTACCGGTTCCCGGGCCGCCGGCTGTTCCGCGCGTTCGTCACGGTGCCGTTCGTGCTGCCGACCGTGGTCGTTGCCACCGCGTTCCTCGCGCTGCTGCGACCCGGCGGCCCGTTCGCGTTCCTGCACTGGCAGCGCGGTGTCGGCCCGCTGCTGGCCGCGCACGTGTTCTTCAACCTCGCGGTGGTCGTGCGCATCGTCGGCGGCTTCTGGACGAACCTCGACCCGAGGCGCGAGGAGGCCGCTCGCATGCTCGGTGCGTCGCGACGGCAGACGTTCCTGCACGTCACGCTGCCGCTGCTCATGCCGTCGATCCTCGCCGCCGCATCGATCGTGTTCCTGTTCACGTTCACGTCGTTCGGCGTGGCGTTGCTGCTCGCCGACCCGGCGCACGCGACGATCGAGGTCGAGATCTACCGCCAGACGGCCGAACTGTTCGACCTCCCGACTGCCGCCGCGCTCGCCCTCGTGCAGATCGTGTTCGTCCTCGGCTTCGTGTTCGCGATGAGCGCCGCGCAGGAACGTCGAGCGGTCACGCAACGGCTCGTCGGCGGTGAGGACGCGGCTCACCCGCCGCGCGGCCGCGAGCGCTGGTTCGTCGGCGCGGTGCTGGGCCTCACGGTGCTGTACCTCGGCGTGCCCCTGCTCGGGCTCGTGTGGCGCTCGTTCCACGTCGGCGGCGAGTGGAGCCTCGGGTGGTACCGCGCGCTCGGGACGAGCGCGTCGACGAGCACGCTGTTCGTGTCGCCGTGGGCGGCGGTCCGGAACTCGCTGCTCTTCGCCGCGATCGCGACGGTGATCGCGCTCGTCGTGGGCGGGTGCGCGTCGGTCGTGATCGCGTCGCGGCCGGGCCGCGGTACCCGCTCGATGGACGCGCTGCTGATGCTGCCGCTCGGCACGTCGGCGGTGACGATCGGCTTCGGGTTCCTGATCGCGTTCGAGCACTTCCCGGTCGACCTCGCGACGTCGTGGTTGCTCGTGCCGATCGCACAGGCCGTCATCGCCGTCCCGTTCGTCGTCCGGGCGGTCGTGCCCGCACTGCGCAGCATCGACCGGCGCCTGCGCGATGCGGCGACGATGCTCGGTGCATCGCCCGCCGCGGTATGGCGCGAGATCGATCTCCCGATCACGGCGCGCGCGTTCGCGGTTGCGGCCGGGTTCTGCGCGGCGGTCTCGCTCGGCGAGTTCGGCGCGACGCTGTTCATCGTGCGGCCCGACTATCCCACGCTGCCGATCGCGATCAACCGGTTCCTCGGCCGTCCGGGCGAGGTGAACGTCGGGCAGGCGCTCGCGCTTTCGGTGATCCTCATGGCGATGACCGCGGCGGCGGTGCTCGCGATCGAGCGCATCCGCGTGCGCGAGCTCGGGGAGCTGTAGGTGTTGACGGTCGAAGGCGCCGTGGTGCGGTTCGGCGAGCGCGCCGCGCTCGACCGCGTCGACCTCCACGTGGCGGCGGGGGAGACCGTCGCGCTGCTCGGCCCGAGCGGATCGGGCAAGACCACGTTGTTGCGCGCGATCGCGGGGCTCCAACCGCTCGACGCGGGGCGGGTCTGCTGGGACGGCGCGGACCTGCGCGCCGTGGCTCCGCACCAGCGGCGTTTCGGCCTGATGTTCCAGGAG
>DATMUX010000216.1:0-3896 GCA_035563695.1 Acidimicrobiia bacterium | reverse complement strand
TCAGTCCGTTGCTCGACACGACCTCGTCGACCGGGCCGAGCTGCTCGTACGCGATCCGTTTGATCGACGCGTTGAACGTGTCCCCGACGACGAACGATCCCGTCATGATGGCGGTGCCGAGCAACGAGCCGAGGATGACGAGGACCGTCTCGCGCGGGCGCCGGACCGCCTTGCGCAGCGCGAGGCGCCGCAGCACCGGCTTGCGCGCCAGTACGAAGAGGAACGGCAGCGACAGCGCCGCGACGATGATCATCGGCTCAGTTGGCCGTGGCGATCGCGCCGCTCACGTGGCTCTCGCACTCCGCCAGGCCCGGCTTCGCCGCGGCCGCACCACCGACGAGCTCATCGCTCACGATGCGGCCGTCGCGCATCTTGACGAGGCGGTTCGCGCTGGAGCCGACACCCTCGTCGTGCGTGACCACGATCAGCGTGAGCCCTTCGGCATTCAGCTCGCGCAGCAGATCCATGACGCCGCCGGCCGTCTCGGAGTCGAGCGCGCCCGTCGGCTCGTCGGCCCAGACGACGCGCGGGCGGCCGGCGAGTGCGCGCGCCACCGTGACCCGCTGCTGCTCGCCGCCCGACAGCTCCGCCGGCCGGTGCTTCAGGCGATGGGCGAGCCCCATGCGATCGAGCGTCTCGATGGCGCGCCTCCGCGCCTCCTTGGCATCGGTTCCCGCGAGCAGTAGCGGCAGCTCGACGTTCTCCACCGCGCTGAAGACGGGAATGAGGTTGTACGCCTGGAAGATGAACCCCATCGACGACGCCCGGTTCGTGGTGCGTTGCGAGTCGGAGAGCGCATGGAGGTCGATACCGTCGAGCAACACGCGGCCGCCGTCGATCTCGTCGAGCCCCGAGCAGCAGTTGAGCAGCGTCGTCTTGCCCGAACCCGACGGACCCATGACCGAGACGAACTCGCCCTCGTGCACGACGAGGTCGACATGGCGCAGCGCCTCGACCTCCTCGGCGCCCGTGCGGTAGGTCTTGTGAACGGCCTCGGCTCGCAGCAGCGCCTCAGTCGCGTCGCCCATTGACTCTCCATCGGCAGGCGGGCACGGATCTGCAACGGTAGGGGGCGCGGAGGGCGCGTCCCGAGTCGGGGTGGCGGCTAGCGCATACGGGCCCGGCGGAGGGCGGCGGGCAACTCCTGAGGCCCGCGGCTCCGTAGCGCGGACACCGCCTCAGGCACTTCACAGGACTGACGCGCCGGGCCGACGACCGGCTGCCCCGCGGCGTCCCTCAGGACGAAGCGCCGGCCGTACTCGGTCTCGATCGACATCGACTCCGCGACGTCGTCGATCACGTCGATGACCACGCCGTCGTCCCCCGGGTAGAGCGCGCGCAGGTACTCGGGCGCGTACACCGCGACGCCCCCGACCTCGCCGACGGCCTCGGCGTCGGGTCCGGGCCAGAAGTCCTCGTACAGGAACGGCGCGGTCGACTCGCAACAGCCGGTCCCGATCGTGAACACGAGCGCGCCGGTGCGATCGCGGCGCGCGCGTTCGACGGCGCGCGCCGCGGCCTCGGTACCCGTGACCTTCACCGGATCAGATGTTGCCGCTGAGCGCCGAGAAGTGCAGGTAGCCGCTGCGGTCGGTCGCGGTGTTCTGCCACACGTGCTTGATCTGGCGGTACTCGTTGAAGCCGTAGTCGCCCAGCTCGCGCCCGATCCCCGACTGCTTGTAGCCACCGAACGGCTGCGTCGGCGTGATCATGTGGTAGTCGTTGACCCACACGGTACCCGTACGCATACTCGCCGCGATCGTGTGCGCGCGCTCGACGTTCTTCGACCACACACCACCGCCGAGGCCGTAGATCGAGTCGTTCGCGATCTTGATCGCTTCGTCGTCGGAGTCGAACGGGATGACGCACAGCACGGGCCCGAAGATCTCCTCCTGCGCGATCTTCATCGAGTTGTCGGCCTCGAAGATCGTCGGCAGGTAGTACGCGCTGGGGTCGAGCCCGGCCGCGAGGTCCGTCGGCTTCGATCCGCCGCAGAGGAGCTTGGCGCCCTCGTCGAGACCCAGCTTCACGTACCGCTCGGTGGTGTCGACCTGGCTCGGCGCGACGAGCGGGCCCTGGTCGGTGTTCATGTCCATGTTGTCGCCGATGACGATCTTGGCGGCCCGTTCGACGAGCAGGCCGACGAACTCGTCGTAGATCGCGCGGTGCACGAGCGCGCGCGTACCCGACTCGCACACCTGCCCGTTGTGGAAGAACGTTCCCCACAGCACACCCGCGGCCGCGAGGTCGAGGTCGGCGTCGTCACACACGATGTTTGCCGACTTGCCGCCCAGCTCGAGCGTCACCTTCTTCACCGTGCCGCTCGCGAGCTGCATGATGCGCCGGCCGACCTCCGTCGATCCGGTGAACGCGACCTTGTCGACGAGCGGGTGCTGCGCGAGCTCCTCGCCCGCGCTGCCTCCGGGACCGGTGACGAGGTTGACGACGCCCGGCGGGATGTCGGCTTCTTCCACCGCCTTCACCATCTCGATCGCGCTGAGCGACGTGAAGCTCGCGGGCTTCAACACGACGGTGTTACCGGCCGCGATCGCGGGTGCGATCTTCCAGCCCGCCATGAGGAACGGGAAGTTCCACGGCACGATGCCGCTGCACACGCCGAACGGCTCGTAGCGCACCGTCGACTTCGCGGGCGGGAACGGGCTCTCGCCGCGGTCGACCTCGTCGGGCGAGCTCTCGGCGAGATCGGCGAACGTGTTGAACGTGCCGACCGCGCCGGGCACGTCGGCGAACATCGCCTTCTTGATGGTGCCGCCGCCGTCGCGCGCCTCGATCTCGGCGATCTCGGCGCTGCGGGCGTTGATCAGCTCACCGACCTTGCGCAGGCGCTCGGCCCGCTCCTTGCCCGACATCTTCGCCCACGGCCCGTCATCGAACGCGCGGCGCGCCGCCTCGACCGCCTTCTGCGCGTCCTCGCGGCCGGCCTTGGCGACATCGGCGATCTTCTCGCCGGTCGACGGCGCGAACGTCGCGAACGTCTCGCCCGACTGGGCGGCGACCCACTCGCCGTTGATGAAGAGCTTGGTGTCGGCCATGGTCTCGGACCTCTCTCGTGACACGGGATGGCGCGAGCAGGCTACGACCGCGGCCAGATCGTTGGCCAATGCCCGTGCATCAGCGCCCGGCACCGGCCGGCGCGCGGGCGTCGTTAGGCAGGAAATCCCAACAAAACAAGGGAAGAGGAAGTCAAACGAAACGCTGGCGGAATCCGTCGCGTCCGTTTACCCTCCGAACTCGGCGAACCAACAGGGCTTCGCGTAGTGGGGGCAGTGGGGGGACGCCGAAACCGTTGGAACCAACAATGTGGGGGAACAAGCATGATGCGCAAGCTCACGTTGGCGGCAGCGTCGCTGTCGCTCGCGTTCGGCGCCGTCGTCAGCACCGCGACTGCGGCGCATGCCGGCGTCGTCGTCACCGCCGGTCCCGGCAGCAGTGTGACGTGCCAGATCACGTCGGTCGCGAAGCTGTCGGTCAAGTTGAAGAACAACTGGGTTGCAGCTGATCACAGCGGCGACCCGGACGCCAAGGTTGCCGCGCTCCCGGACACCGACTTTGCCGGCCCGCCCGTGCCCGTGACGACCAAGGCCGTCGCCAAGGGCACGTGCACCGGGAACGCGACCGACGGCACGAACACGTTGCCCGTGACGAAGGTGAAGATCATCGCGTCGACGACGAGTGCCGGCACCGACCCGCCCACGTGCGCGAGTCTGTTGACACTGGCCGCGGGCTCGACGTTCTTCGACGCGACGGTCAAGTACACGGCCACGGGTGGCAAGGTCGCCGACAGCACGCTGCACGCGTCGGTCGGTGCCCTCATCGACGTGCACGGCTTCGGCTTCACGCTCGCGGCCGACGGCACGGGCGGCACGAGCGTCACC
>DATMUX010000215.1:0-2208 GCA_035563695.1 Acidimicrobiia bacterium | reverse complement strand
CAACTTGGCCGGCTGGTCGGCGCGACGTCGGTCGCGGCGGTCCAGTATCTTGCGCCCGGCGAGAGTGTGGTCGTGTCCGGGCAAGTCGTGCCGGTCGGCAGGATCGCGAGCGCTGAGGCAGTCGCCTTCGCGCACGTCCCGTCGTAACCGCATCAGGCGGACGATCGGCGCGCGCCGCGTTCGGCGCTTAGAAATAATTGACCGTGATCCCGCCGTCGACGACGAACTCCGTGCCCGTCGTCCACGACGACTCGTCCGACGCCAGGTACAGCGCGGCGTAGACGATGTCCTCCGGCAGGCCGAAGCGGCCGAGCGGGATGCGGTTCAGCCGCTTCATCTTCTCCTCCTCGTTCGGGAAGAGGTCGGCCAGTAGCGGCGTCAGGATCGGGCCGGGGCAAATCGCGTTGACGCGCACGTGGTCGCGGCCGAACTGCACCGCCAGCGACTTCGTCAGCGCCAGCACGGCGCCCTTGCTCGCGGTGTACGCGTCCTGCGGCACCGTGCAGCCGACGAGCGCCACGAACGACGCGATGTTGATCACCGAGCCGCCGCCCGCGCGCACGATCTCCGGGATGCCGTGCTTGCAGCACAGCATCACGCCCTTGAGGTTGACGTCGACGGTGCGCTGGTATGTCTGCTCCTCCATCTCGAGCACGCTGCGGTCGGCGTCGGGGAAGATGCCCGCGTTGTTGTACAGCACGTTCAGCGCCCCGTAGTACTCGGCGCCCGCGCGCACCCACGATGCCACCGCGGCCTCGTCCGTGACGTCGCCGGCGATCGGCAGGACGCTGCCGTGCGCGTGCTCGGCGACGAGCGCCGCCGTCTCGTCGAGTCCCGATTGCGAGATGTCGGTGGCGATGACGTTCGCGCCCTCTTTCGCGAACAGCACCGAGGCCACGCGCCCCATGCCGCTGCCCGCGCCCGTGATCAGCGCCGTCTTGCCTTCGAGTCGCATCTATGCCGCCTCCTCGCTGTGCGCGTGCCCGCGGCAGCGTAACAGGTGGGAGGCGATGGCTCATGCGCAACGGAGTAGGGCGTGATGCGGGCCGGGCGGCTCTCCACGGCGAAACTTCGACCGGGGCGCTGTCCTGAGTGCGTTAGGGAGGCGAAATGAGCGGTCCGTATACTTCTCCGCATCGAAACGGATGCATGCCGGACAGGAGAGGCGGTCATGGCTGAGGACAGAGACGCGCTGTTGGGGCACTACCGGTCGATGCGGGAGGCGATGCTCTCCGCCATCCGCGGTCTCAGCGACGAGCTGATGACGGAGGTGTCGCTCGATGGCTGGTCGGTGAAGGACCACCTGGCCCACATCGCGTTCTGGGACGATCTCCGCGCCGACGAGGTCGCGCGCATCTCGGCCGGGCACGATGCGGCGTGGCGGATGTCATCCGAGCAGGATGAGGTGTTCAACGATCTCGGATACGAGTTCAGGCGGGCGATGTCGCTCGACCAAGTGCGGTGGGAGCACGCCAGATCCAGGGAGAGACTGCTCGAAGCGATTGCATCCGCGACGGAACGGGGGCTCGACGCATCGCTGTACGGCGAGGCAGGGCTGCGCACCTCGCACGAGTCGGAGCACGTGGAATGGATCCGGCGTTGGCGGGACGAGAAGGGCGCGTAGGCCACGAACCCCGGGCGCGGGGCCGGGTCTACCGCGCGGGCGTCGGCGCCGACGGGCCCACCAGCGGTGCGACCGTCGCGGCCAGGACGTTGGACTGACGCGAGGCGGGCAGCGCCGCACTTAACGCCTGCGGGAAGTACGCCACGCCGCCGACCGCCACCGGCTGGCCGGCGCGGGTCCGGTCGACGAGGTAGCGCGACCACGTCGACCACCACGACGGTCGTGACAGATCCGACGCGACGTCGCCCGGCGTCAGCCGCGCGTTGTCGCCCGGAAAGCTCCAGCTCGACGTGAACGCCAGCACCGACGACGTCGACTCGACGTCGACCTTCGGCCGGTTGCGCGCGTCGAAAAGCGCGATCGTGCCGGCCGGCACGCGGTACCCCTTGCGCATGTCCTCCAGCGTCAGGTTCGGGTACGCGCGCAGGTACCACAGCCAGCCCTTCGCGAAGTCGTACGACGTGTCGACCACAATCGGGATGTTGTCGCCCTGCCCCGACTGCGCGCCCGCGCGCTCGATCGCCGCGCGCACCTGCTGCACGTCCGGCGCGATCCGGTCCGGCTGTAGCAGCTCGATCGCCGTG
>DATMUX010000214.1:0-5537 GCA_035563695.1 Acidimicrobiia bacterium | reverse complement strand
GATCGCATCCTGATGCTCCGCAAGGGCATCGCGGACATCCGGCTGCTGCGTGCCGCCGATCCCCGCGTCGCGGCACAAATGCGTGACCTGTCGCTCTACCGTCCGGTCTCGAACCGGCCGGCGATCGCCCGCGATCTCTCGATCGCCGTGGCGCCCGGGCTCGACGCCGAGTTGCTCGGCGATCGCGTCCGGGTCGCGTTGGGCGATGACGCCGGTTCCGTCGAGGCAGTGGAAGTCGTGAGCGAGACACCGGGCGGCGCGTTGTCGCCCGAGGCGCGCGCTCGCCTCGGTCTGCGCCCGGGGCAGAAGAACGTGCTCCTGCGGGTGACGTTGCGCTCGGTCGACCGCACGCTCACACGTGGGGAGGCGAACGACCTTCGTGACCGCGTGTTCGCGGCGCTCCACGGTGCGGACGCGTGAAACGGCGGCTCAGCCGATGCGTTCCTCGTCGAGGATGTGCTGGGCGACGTCGGGGACGTAGTGGAACAAGTCGCGGGGCGGACGCTCGTAGTCGCCCGCACCCGGTCGCGGAGACAGCTGCGTCGGCGCGACGATGCGGTCTTCGTACGGGACCGTGCTCAGGAGGTGCGCGATGCAGTTGAGCCGCGCCCGGCGCTTGTCGTCGGCTTCGACGACGTACCACGGAGCTTCGGGGATGTCGGTGTGCACGAACATCTCGTCCTTCGCCCTCGAGAACTCGACCCAGCGCTCACGCGACGCGATGTCGATCGGGGAGAGCTTCCAGCGACGCATCGGGTCGTTCATGCGCGAGCGAAAGCGCCGTTCCTGTTCCTCGTCGGAGACCGAGAACCAGTACTTCACCAGCATGATCCCGTCCTCGACGAGCATGCGCTCGAAGAGCGGGCACTGGTGGAGGAAGCGCCGGTACTCGTCGGGGGTGCAGAAACCCATCACGTGCTCGACGCCGGCGCGCGTGTACCACGAGCGGTCGAACAGCACGATCTGTCCGGCCGCGGGCAGGTGCTCCACGTAGCGCTGGAAGAACCACTGCGACATCTCGCGTTCGGTCGGTGCCGGAAGCGCGACGACGCGGCATACGCGAGGGTTGAGGTATTCCGTGATGCGCTTGATCGCGCCGCCCTTGCCGGCGGCGTCGCGACCCTCGAAGACGACGACGAGCCGTTTGCCTTCGACCCGCACCCACTCCTTGAGCTTCACGAGCTCGGCTTGCATGCGCAGGAGATGGTGCTCGTAGAGCACGAGGGGGAACTTCGTGGCGCGATCGTGCTTGTTGTTCTTCGCCATCGGCTCGACCCTAACCGAGGTGCCGGCGCAGCACTTTGCCCGTCGCGTTGCGAGGGATGCTCTCGACGAACTCGACGTCGCGTGGCACCTTGTACCGCGCCAGCCGGCCGCGCACGTAGTCGCGCAGCTCTCCGGCGTCGAGCGCCGTGCCGGGCCGTCGTACGACGATCGCCTTGAGGCGCTGGCCGAACTCGTCGTCGGGCACGCCGACGACCGCCGCCTCCAGCACGTCCGGATGGCGGCTGATCACGTCTTCGACCTCGCCGGGAAAGACGTTCTCGCCGCCCGACACGATCATGTCGTCGTCGCGGCCTTCGACGAAGAGCCGGCCGTGCCGGTCGAGGTGTCCGGTGTCACCCGTGTGCATGTACCCGTCGACGACCAACTTGGAGCCGCCGTCGGTGTAGCCCTCGAACAGCAGATCGCTGCGCACGAAGATGCGTCCGGTCGCACCTTCGGGTACTTCGTGATCGTGCGCATCGAGCAGGCGGATCTCCGTGCCGCGCGGCGCGTGCCCCGCGGTCGATGGCGCCGCGAGCAGGTCGTCGGGCGTCGCGATCGTCACGTAACCGACCTCGGTCGAGCCGTACAGGTTGTAGACGACCGGCCCGAACGACGCCATGAAGCGCGTGGCGAGGTCGCCGGGCAGCGACGAGCCGGAGAGCGGCACCAGCCGCAACGACGACGTGTCGTAGCCGTCGCGCGCCTCGATCGGGAGCTCGAGGATGCGCAGGAGCATGACCGGCACGGCCGCGAGCACCTCGGCGCGATGCCGGCTCACGGCTGCGAGCGTCGCTGCGGGATCGAAGTGCCGTTCGAGCACGAGCGTGTCGCCGAGCAGCAGGCCCACGAGCGCGTTGCCGAAGCCCCACGAGTGGAAGCACGGCGCGGCGACGACCATCGTCTCCCGCGCGCGGTAGGGGATGCGTTCGAGCAGCGCGACCGCCGGACCGACGTTGCTCGTCTGCTCGCGCGCCGCGCCCTTGGGGGTGCCGGTCGTTCCCGAGGTGAGGATGATCGTGCGTGCTTCGTGATCCGGGCGCAGTGGGCGGCCCGATCGCGCGTGACGGCGCGCCAGCGCGTCGATCGTGAGCTCGGTGCCCACGGAGGATGACGCGTCGTGCTCGGTCCACGCCACGATCCGCCGCTCGATGTTCGCGTCGCAGGCGAGCGCGGTGAACTCCTCATCGTGCACGAGCACGTGGGCGCGCTCGCGTTGCATCACGTCGTGCAGCTGAGGCGCGGAGAATCCCGTGTTCAGGTAGACGGTGTCGACGCCGAGCTTGGCGAGCGCGCCCGTCACGTCGAAGAACCCGCGGTGGTTGCGGCACAGCACGCCGACCGCGTCGCCCGATCGGACCCCCAGGTCGCGCAGTCCGAACGCGACCGCGTCGGTGCGCGCGTCGAGCTCGGCGTAGGTGACCGAGCCTCGTTCGTCGACGAGCGCGGTGCGCGCGCCGTACCGGGCGGCACTGGTCGCGAACGCCGCTCCGAGCGTGATGCCCCAATGCCGCGCGGCCTCCATCATGCGGAACAGGCGCGCCGGGCTCTCGGGATGCAGCGCGCCGGAACGCGCCAGCACCGCGGCGCCCAGCGCCGCGCCTCTCAGCCGGTCGAGCGTGCTCACACCTCTACGGTTCTACCCGCCGGTGCCGGTGATGTTGTAGATGGGGGTGAGGGGCTTCCAGCCGCCTTTGGGCCCGCCGGTGGCGGTGTCGAACTCGACGAGGCGGAACGTGTCGTCGATGTCGTACTTGCCCTTCGTGAGTGACGCGTACTGTCCGCCGCCGCGGTTCGTGATCGGGCCGTAGCGGTCGACGACGTACTGCCAGTTGGGCACGTTCGGGTACTTGCCGACCTTCACCATGATGTCGTGGAACAACGTCACGAGCTGGCAGGCGTCGTTGATGTTGCCGTACGTGTCGAGCGGCGTGCCATCGGCCTGCTTGACCACCTGCTCCCCGTTCGGCGCGGGCTTGCCGGTCTGCTGCTGGTAGATCTTCGAGCAGTACGCCCAGTTCGCACTGTTGTCGTACTCGTGCTGCGTCGGGCCGACGGCAGTGAGCATGCCCTGGTACGGATTCGGGTTCTTGCCCGCCTGCGTCTCGGCCTGCGCGGAGTTCAGCGCGTCGGGGGAGTCGGTGAGCAGGAGCACGCCGGGCATCTTCTTGGTGATCTCATCGACGAACTGCGTCGACGAGAGCGCGGTCCCCGCGATGAACACCGCGTTCACGCTTTCCGACTTCCAGCGCTCGATGAACGCGTCGAGCTGCGCTTGCTGGGCCGTCGTGTCCTGGCTGCTACCGACCGAGATGTACGCCGTGGAGCCCGTCTTCACGCCCGGCATCGCTTTCAACGCGGGCTCGATCGTGCTCTTCACGCGGCTGGCGCTCGTCGACTCCGCGAGCACCGCGACGGTCTTACCGTTCAGCGTGCCCTCTTGCTTCGCGAGCTGGAGCACCACGGCCGCGATCCGCTCGGGGTTCGGGCCGGCGAAGATGATCAGGCCGGGTGGCGACTTGTCCATGATCGCCTGCGTGAGGTCGAAGGTAACGAGCGGAACGTTGTGGCGTTTCGCCACACAGGTCTGCGCGTCGCCCGAGGTGTCGAACATCGTGCCCATGACGGCGAACACCTTGTCGTCCTCGGTGAATTTCGTGCAGACGCGGAGCGCGGTGATGCTGCCGACGGGGCAGAATGTGGCGAACACCGGGACGATCTGGCGACCGTCGATGCCGCCGTGCTGGTTGATGTCGGTGAAGTACGCCCGGTAGGCCACGTCCTGGTTGACGCGGATCGACCCGAACAGGCTCTTGGGCAGGCACGTGTAGTCGATGAGCGAGACCCCGACCTTGATCGTCGAGTTGGTGATCCCTTGACTCACCGTCGTCGACACGGGGAAGGCCGACGAGCCCGACGCGGCGGTCGTCGTCGGTGTCTTCGACGCATTGCTCTTGCTGCTGCTGCCGCACGCGGCGAGCGCGACGGCGAGCGCAATGATGATCACGACAATGGTCGGCCGGCGGCTCATGCGCGTACCTCCTGGGAGTCAGTCGACTCTAAGCCGTAACGTGCCCTCGTGGCCACGAACCCCCTGACATCGATTACGTGGGGCATCCTGCCCGAGGGCTGCCTCGACCGGATCCTCGTGTGCTCGCCGCACTTCGACGACGCCGCGCTGGGGGCGGCCCACCTCCTGTGCGGGCACCCCGGCTCGACGGTCGTCACCGTGTTCGGAGGTCCACCGGAACGGTATCCCGATCCGCCGACCGAGTGGGACGCGCTCGGGGGCTTCGGCTCGGGCGACGACGTCGTGGCCCTGCGGCGTGACGAGGATCGCGCGGCGATGAAGGTGCTCGACGCGCAGCCCGTGCACCTCGAATTCGTCGACTACCAGTACCTCGAGCCGTCGGAACGGCCGGCGGACGAACAGGTCGCGGCCGAGCTCGACCGTGTGATCGCCGACGTACGCCCGACCGCCGTGTTCCTGCCCATGGGGCTCGCGAATCCCGATCACGTGACGACGCACGACGCCGGCTTCCGGCTGGCGGTCGCGCGCGGCGACATCACGTGGTTCTGCTACGAGGACAGTGGCTACAAGCACATCCCGGGCATGCTCGCCTGGCGGATCGCCAAGCTGTTCCGTTCGGAGCTGTGGCCGACGCCGATGGTGGTGCCGGTCATCGCCGACCACGACCGCAAGCGTGCCGCGATCGAGTGCTACGTCTCGCAGCTCCCGCCGCTCAACCGCGACCACGCGCTCGCCGCGCGCATCGGCGGCGACGTGCCCGAACAGTTCTGGCTCCTGGCGCCCCCGCCCGCGGGATGGGAGCTCCTGCGCGAGATGTGAGGCGCCCGGTTTCGGCGACTTGGTCCGGCGCGGACCGCTGAGTATCCTGTGTGGTCCGCCGCGGGGTGGAGCAGTCTGGTAGCTCGTCGGGCTCATAACCCGAAGGTCGCGGGTTCAAATCCCGCCCCCGCCACCATCGAAAGTCCTGGTCAGAGGCCCTCCCTGGTGGGGGGCCTCTCATTTTGTTACGTGACTTCGGGTTGTGGCCCGAAGTTGTGTTTCCTCAGCGGTGGGGTTTGGTCGCTGGATGGCGCGGGTTGATGGACACCGGTGTCCTGTTTTTGGACACGGCACCAGCGCGGGGGACACGACGAGCGCGCGGAGAAGACCGCGGGGGTAGTCCACCGGTAGCGGTGACGGTGGCACGATCGTGAGTGCGTCGGCACCGCGACGAAGGGATGGGTGCGATGAGTGTGGTCGA
>DATMUX010000213.1:0-3124 GCA_035563695.1 Acidimicrobiia bacterium | reverse complement strand
TTCGTCCATCACAGATTTCGCACATGGGACGATCGTGACAGACGGGTGAGACAGTAACGAATGGGTTGCATATCGAACATGTGTTCGGTAGCATGGACATCGTGGGGAGCGAAGCAGCGAGGAGCGAAGGAAGTGCTGTCACGCGGTTGATCGCCGCGCTCGACGAGGTCGCGGCGGAAGCGGTGGCGGGGCGGCCGCTGCGCGACGAGCTGCTCGCGCTCGACGCGGCGCGGGCGCGTCTCGATGCGCAGGTCGCGCGTCGACTTCACGCGTTCGACGCGTCGCGGGAATGGGCCGCGGAGGGCGCGCATTCGGCGGCGGCGTTCCTCGTCGCGCGCACGCGGTGCGCACGCGGCGATGCGCATCGTTACGTTCGGGTGGCGCGCGAGCTCGCCGAGCTCGACGACACCTCGCGGCATGGGCCGCCGGCGCCGTGACGACGCGCCACGTCGAGATCATGGCCCGCGCCCGCCATGCGGCTCGTGCGAACGGCGCGTTCGCGGAGTTCGAGCCCGCGCTCCTCGCCGTGGCACGTGCGGGCACACCCGAAGACGTCGCGTGCGCGACGGCGCAGTGGCGCGACGCGCTCGACGCCGATCTCGACCGCGACGGCTCGGCGCCCGCGACCCGGGCCGAACGGGAGCAGGAGCGCCGGAGCTTCGACTTCTCCCGCTCGATCGACGGCAAGGGCTTCGGCAGCCTCACCCTCGATCCGCTCGGCGCCGAACACGTCGAGACGGCGCTGCGCGCCGCGTACGGGGCGCTGCACGCGGCCGCCGATCCGCGCACGCCGGCGCAACAGCGCGCCGACGCGCTCGTCGAGATCTGCCGCACGTATTCCGGCACGCGTGATCCGCGCGCGAACCTGCCGACGGTCCTCGTCGTGGTCGACGGACCGACACTGGAGGGCGACATGGTCGGCGAGTGTCGCCTCGCGAGTGGCTTTCGCATCGCTCCCGACACCGCGAGGCGCGTCGCGTGCGACGCGCGCGTGCAGGAGCTGGTAGTGAGCGACACCGGCATTCCCCTCGCGCTGGGGCGCGCGGCGCGCACGTTCTCACCCGGCCAATACCGCGCGCTGGTCGTGCGCGACCACCACTGTCGCGGTCCGGGCTGCCACGTCGACGCCGCCCACTGCGAGGCGCATCACCTCGACGAATGGAGTCGCGACCGTGGAGCAACCGATCTCGACAATCCAAGTATTGAGAAGTCGCACCCTTCCGTTCAAGGCATTGGCCTGGGAAACCGAAGGGATTATCGATGTCATCGAGAGAGAGAACGCCGAAGTCGGCCGCGATCTACTGCAGGATCAGTTTCGACAAGGCAGGCGAGGGGCTGGGCGTCGAACGCCAAGAGGCGCTGTGTCGGAAGCTGGCCAAGGAGCGCGGGTGGCCGGTCGCCGAGGTCTACGTCGACAACGATCGCAGCGCCTATTCGGGCAAGCCGCGTCCCGGGTATCAGCGGATGCTTGCGGATATCGAGGCGGGATTGCGGGATGCGGTGGTGTGCGTGGATTTGGACAGACTGACCAGGCGGCCGGCTGAGCTCGAAGCGTTCATGGACCTCGCGGACAAACAGCATGTGGCGTTGGCGAACGTGTCGGGCGACACCGACTTGTCAACGTCCGATGGCCGGTTCAAGGCCCGGATCATGGGTGCCGTCGCTCGCCAGGAGTCCGAGAAGAAGGGCGAGCGGGTGTCGCGGGAGGCCGAGCAGGCGGCGCGGCGGGGCGTCCCGCGGGGGTCGCGGCGGCCGTTCGGCTATGAGCCGGACCGGGTCATGATCCGCGAGGACGAAGCCGCGTTGATCAAAGACGCGGTGGCGAGGGTGTTGGCTGGGGTGACGGTGCCGTCGATCGCGCGGGACTGGAACGGGCGCGGTATTGCTTCGCCGCAGGGCGCAACCTATGGGTGGTCGGCAGCGACGGTCATGGGCGTGCTGCGCAACCCGCGCATTGCGGGATTACGCGCCTATCGGGGTGAGATCGTGGCCGAGGGCGCCTGGCCGGCGATTGTCGATCGTGACACGTTCGAACGCCTGCAGGCGAAGATCCGCAGGACGACGCGGCGGGGTCGGGCGCCGAGACGGCTGTTGACCGCGATCGCACGCTGTGGCCGGTGCGGGTCGCCGTTGTGGAACTCGAACCGGACCGACAACGGCCGTCGCGTGTCTCGCTACAGCTGTATCAAACGCCCGGGTGCGCCAGGTTGTGGAGCGACGACCGTCGTGGGGGAACGCTTGGACGAGTTGATCACCGAAGCCGTGCTCCATCGCCTCGGCACCAAGGCGCTCGCGCGCGCCCTGACCCGCAAACCAAAACAGCCTCCCGTCGACACTGACCTGGCCCGTATCGAGCGCGATCTCGAAGACCTCGCCGCCGATTTCGGCGCGGGACGGATCTCTCGCCGCGAATGGCTCGCCGCCCGTAAGCCCCTCGAGGACCGCCTCGTCAAGGCCCGACGCACCCTCGACACCACCAACGGCACCACTGCTCTCGCGCCGTTCCGCAACACGAACGTGCGGGCGGCATGGGAGCGACTCGACATCGACCGCAAACGCGCCGTCCTCGAGGCGCTTATCGAGCGCGTCACCGTGCGCCCCGCCACCACGCCCGGCAGATTCACACCCGACCGCGTCGACGTCGTGTGGCGAGTGTGACCGAAGCCAACCACGAACCGACAAGCGCCGCATGACAATCCAGCTAGCGTGACACCACCGAACCCACGGCGGGCCAGAGCCTCCACGACACCCAGGGCGGTCAATCAGCATGCCCGGCGGACCGTCCTTGCCAAGTGGCGGCGTTCGTTTGCGCTCACTTCGCAGCCCGGTGAACCGGTTGCCGCTCGGTCGACGATCCAGTGCTGAGGAGGGCTCTGGGCCAGGAACCGAGCGGATCCGACCCCCGTTCGGCGCTCGCTATTGCTCGATTCCGCGTCCTCACGAAGCGAACGCGAGCCGGCTTCCGCCCGCAATGGGTCCTGCCTGCCGCAACTTTTGCCTGACGAGGAGCCCGCCGCCCGGTACTAGGACGCGGCACCCGACTAACGCAGGAGGGTGAGACCGGTGACCACCCCTGGGACCGGTGCGCCACTCGTTGAGCTGGCTCGCTCGTGGCTTGAGATCG
>DATMUX010000212.1:0-2540 GCA_035563695.1 Acidimicrobiia bacterium | reverse complement strand
GAGCCGCAACCAGGCGCGCCAGTTCGTGCGCCACGGCCACGTGACGGTCAACGGCAAGCGCGTCACGATTCCCTCGTACACGCTGCGCAAGGGCGACGTCCTGTCGTTGTCGCCCAAGGCCCGCAAGATGATCGTGATCAGGCACAACATCGACACCCTCGATCGTGTTGCGCCGCAATGGCTCGACGTGAACGCCGGAGAGTTCCAAGCCACCGTCCGCGACCTGCCGATTCGCGAGCAGATCGACGTGCCGGTGCGCGAACAGCTCATCGTCGAGCTCTATTCGAAGTAGCAACGAAGAGGCGCATTCCCATGCTCATCATTCAGCGTCCCGAGATCGAAGCCGGCGAGGCCGCCGACAACGTCCAGAGCTTCACGATCTCCCCACTCGAGCCCGGGTTCGGGCACACGCTCGGCAACAGCCTGCGGCGCACGCTGCTCTCGTCGATTCCGGGTGCAGCCGTGACCCAGGTGCGCTTCGACGACGCGCTGCACGAGTTCGATGTCATCAAGGGAGTGAAGGAAGACGTCACCGACGTCATCCTCAACTTGAAGGATCTCGTGCTGCGCTGCGTGTCCGACGAGCCCGTCACGCTGCGTCTCGACAAGCGCGGCCCGGCCGAGGTGCGCGCCGGCGACATCCAGACGACCGCCGACGTCGAGATCCTGAACCCCGAGCTCTACCTCGCGACCGTGAACTCGACGGGCCGCATCGCGCTCGACCTCACGGTTGAGCAGGGCCGCGGGTATCTGTCGGCGGAGCGCAACAAGCGCACGACGACGATCGGCGTGATCCCGGTCGACGCGATCTTCTCGCCGGTGCGGCGAGTGTCGTTCTCGGTCGAGCCGACCCGGGTCGAGCAGGCCACGAACTTCGACAAGCTCACGCTCGAGATCGAGACCGACGGATCGATCTCGCCGCGCGACGCGCTCGCGTCGGCGGGTGACACGCTCCGCAAGCTCGTCGACCTGGTCGCCGAACTCTCGGAACAGCCCCGGGGCCTCGAGCTGGGCGAGGTGGCGTCGCCGACGTCGACGTCGCCCGACCTCGACCTACCGATCGAAGAGCTCGACCTGTCGGAGCGACCGCGCAACTGTCTCAAGCGCGCCCGGGTCGACACGATCGGTCAGTTGGTGCAGAAGTCGGAGGACGATCTGCTCGCGATCACCAACTTCGGCGCGAAGTCGCTGGAGGAGGTCATCCAGAAGCTCGACGAGCGCGGGCTCTCGTTGCGGGTCAAGGAGTAGGAGCCCGATGCCTGCTCCGAAGAAGGCGGCCCGCTTCGGCAACAGCGCCGCGCACCAGAAGCTGATGCTCGCGAACCTCGCGTCCCATCTGATCATCTCCGAAACCGGCGCGATCACCACGACCGAGGCGAAGGCGAAGGTCCTGCGGCCCTACGTCGAGAAGCTCGTGACGAAGGCCAAGCACGGCGGTGTGCACAAGCAGCGCCAGGTCGTCGCCACGATCCACGACAAGGACGCCGCGCACCGGCTCTTCGACGAGATCGGACCGCGCTACGCCGACCGCAACGGTGGCTACACGCGCATCTTCAAGCTGGGTCCTCGACCGGGCGACAACGCCCCGATGGCCCGCATCGAATTCGTCTGAACGCGCCGGCCGGGCCCGAGGGCTCTCCCCGGCGCGAGACTGACGGGGTGACGTTGTTCGACGCACCGTCGGGGTCCGGTGCCGGTCCGGCACAAGTCAAGCTCGTCGTGGCGTACGACGGCACCGACTTCAGCGGGTTCGCGCCCCAGCCCGGGCAATCCGGTATCCGGACCGTCGGCCGGGTGCTCGGCCAGGCGATCGGCAAGGTCCTCCGCCACGACGTGCAGCTCGCGTGCTCGGGCCGCACCGACGCCGGCGTCCACGCGTGGGGCCAGGTCGTCACCTTCGCGTCCGAGCCCGGGCTCGACCCGTGGCGGCTGCAGAGCGCGGTGACATCGATGCTCGGACCCGAGGTCGTGATTCGTTCCGCCGAGCTCGTCGAGCCGTCGTTCGACGCACGCCACTCTGCCCAGTGGCGCGCGTATCGCTACACGATCCTCAACCGCAGCGTGCCCGATCCGTTCCGCGATCGCTTCACGTGGTGGGTGCCCGACGCACTCGACCTCCGTGCACTGCGGCTCGCCGCCGACCCCTTCGTGGGGGAGCACGATTTCGCGTCGTTCTGCCGCAAGGGACCGGAGGGCACATCGACCGTGCGCCGGATACTCGCATCGCACTGGGTCGACGAGGGTGACGGCTTGCTGCGCTACGAGATCCGCGCGGGCGCGTTCTGCTGGCAGATGGTGCGTTCCATCGTCGGCACGCTGGTCGCGGTCGGCACGGGCAAGCTCCGCCCGGGCGACGTGATGGCCATCCTGAGGGCTCGCGATCGCGAAGCGGCGGGGCCGTTGGCCCCGCCGCGCGGGCTGTGCCTGTGGGAGGTCGGCTACTAGGTCGTCGGCGTCGAGACGTTCGGCAGCGTGTACTGGGGGATCGTTCCGCCGCCGGGCAGCGTTACCGTGGGCATCGTCTGGGGCGTGGCCGGCGG
>DATMUX010000211.1:0-2119 GCA_035563695.1 Acidimicrobiia bacterium | reverse complement strand
AGATCGACCCGGGCGGCATCGGCAAAGGCCTCGCCGCCGATCTCGTCAGCGCCGAGGTCATCGACGCGGGCGCGCACGGCGCGCTCGTCAACGTCGGTGGCGACCTGCGGGTGCGCGGCGAGCCGCCGAACGGGCGCACGTGGGATGTCGCCGTTGTCGATCCCGAGTCGTCCCTCGAGATCCTGAGGGTCGGATTGCACGACGGCGCGGTCGCAACGAGCAGTCGTATGCGCCGGCGCTGGCCGACGCGCGCCGGCGAGATGCACCATCTGATCGATCCCCGTACCGGCGCGCCCAGCGTCACGCCGCACGCGACGGTCGCCGCGATCGCGCACGAGGGCTGGTGGGCGGAGGTCGCGGCGAAGACGGTGCTGGTCGGTGGGCTGTCGCTCGAGGACGCCCGCCCTCTCGGTGCCCTCCTGACGATCGTGAGCGAGGACGGTGTGATCAGCCGCGACCCTGGATTGGAGCAGTTCGCCGCATGAGTCCCACCGCGTGGTACGTCGCGCGTTCGAGCGGACTGGTGGCCTGGGCGTTGCTCGCCGCCTCGGTGTTGTGGGGCCTGTTGCTCGCGACGCGCGTCTTCGATCGCACGCCGAGCCCCAAATGGTTCCTCGACCTCCATCGGTTCCTCGGCGGGACCGCGGTCGTGTTCACCGCCGTGCACATCGGCGCGCTCGCCGCCGACACCACAGTGCACTTCGGCTGGAGGGAGATCCTCGTGCCACTGGCGTCGCGGTGGCGTCCCGTGCCCGTTGCGTTCGGCGTCATCGCGCTGTGGATCCTGCTCGCGGTGGAGATCACCTCACTGTTGATGCGATTCCTTCCCCGGCGCGTCTGGCACGCGATCCATCTCTCGAGCTTCGCGTTGTTCTTCGCGGCGACGTTCCACGCGCTCTCGGCCGGCACCGACGTGCACCACCAGGCGTTCGTGCTCCTGTGCGACGCGTTCCTCGCGGTGGTGCTGCTCCTCACGCTCGTGCGCCTCGCGGCGGGGAAGCGCCGGGCGGCGCGCCCGCCGGCCGCGCCCGTGGGCGCGACCCGCGGTTGATCGCTATCCCGCGGCGCGGCCCCACTGCGCCTGGAGGTCCTCGCGGGCGCGCGCGATCCTCGACCGGATCGTGCCGACCGGCACGCCGCACACTTCGGCGGCTTCGGCGTAGGAGAGCCCGACGAGCTGGGTGAGCACGAACGCCTCCCGGCGTTCGGGCGCGAGGGTCTGCACGAGCAGGCCCGCGTCGACCACGCCGGAGGGATCTTCGACCGGATGATCCCTCCGCCAGAGCGACTCGATGCTCCGCCGGCGGCGGGCGGCGCGAATCGAGTCGGCACACACGCGGCGCGCGATCGCGAGGAGCCAGGTGCGCGCCGAGCTGCGGCCCTCGAACCGGGGCAACGCGCGCAGTGCTCGCACGTACGTCTCCTGCACGAGATCGCCGACATCGGTGCCGCGCCCGAGGTACGCGCAGTAGCGCCAGACATGGTCCTGGGTCTCGCGGACGAACGCGGCGAGCGCCGTCCGGTCGCCCGCGATGGCGGCCCGGAGCATCTGCTCGTCGTCGGTCACGGGCCGGGAGCCTACGAGCCGCGATCGCCGGGAACTGGACGGCGCCCGGCGACGACTACTGGGGCATGGTGTGCACACGAATTCGCCGGGCCTGCTCCGCGATCCTCGACGGCGAGACGAGCGAGATCGCGCCGCATGAGATCAGCAACCACCTCCGCCGGTGCGCCGCGTGCCGGGACTTCGCCGAGGAGGCCCGGGCGCTGCGCTGCGCCCTGACGGCCCGCCGCCCCGCCCCGCCCGATGTCACCGCGCGCGTCCTCGCCGCGGCCCGCGAGGAGCGCCACTCGCTCAGCCCCACGACCACCGTGCTGCGCCTCGGGCTGGTTGCGGTCGCCGTGGCCCAGCTCGGGCTGGCCGTGCCCACATTGCTGTTCGGGTCCGACGAAGGCGCGCCGATCCACATCGCCCACGAGGTCGGTGCGTGGGATCTGGCGCTCGCGATCGCGTTCGTGTTCGCCGCCTGGCGACCACTCCGCGCGGTCGGACTGTTGCCCTTCGCGGCGGCGCTCTCCGGCGGCTTGATCATCACGGCAATCATCGACGTGCTCAACG
>DATMUX010000210.1:0-2306 GCA_035563695.1 Acidimicrobiia bacterium | reverse complement strand
CGACCGAGACCTGATCGACCGGATCACCCAACTCGTCGCCGAGGAACAGCAGCTGCAGGAGACCGACCACCACGACGCGGCGCGCTTGCGCGACGTCGAGGTCATGCTCGACCAGTGCTGGGACCTGCTGCGCCAGCGCCGCGCGCGTCGCGAGTTCGGCCTCGACCCCGGCGAAGCCGAGGCTCGGGGACCCGAGATCGTCGAGCGCTACACGCAATAAGGTCGGCAATAGGTCTGGCAATAGATCGATCACGCGGCGCGCATCGCGATGCCGTCGACACCGCGGCGGCGCTCGGCGCGCATCCGCGCGAACGACCACCACGCGGCGGCACCGGAGAGCAGCGTGGCGACGCCGCCCACCGCGAAACCGACACGCGGCCCCCACTGCGCGCACACCCAGCCGATGATCGGGGCGCCCACGGGCGTGGAACCCAAGAACGCGATGCCGTAGATCGCCATGACCCGGCCGCGCATGTCGGGCCGGCTCGTGAGCTGCAGCGTGCTGTTGGCCGTCGCGATGAACGCGAACGACGCCGCACCCATGCAGAAGAGCGCCACGATCTCGAGCAGGAGCGTGGGCGCGATCGCCGCGCCGCAGATGGTGACGCCCATCGCGAACGTCAGCACGAGCAGGCGCCGATACGAGACGTCCCGCGTCGACGCGGCCGCGAGCCCGCCGAGCACCGCGCCGACACCCATGACCGCGGTGAGGCCACCGAAGCCGCCGGCACCGAGCCCGAACGTCCCGGTCGACATCAGCGGGATGATCACCTGGAAGTTGAACGCGAGCGTCCCGATCACCGCCATCATCAGCAGCGGCGTCCGCACCACCTTCTCGGACCACATGTAGCGGAAGCCCTCGCGCAGCTGACCCTTCGCGCGCGGCACGGTGGGAACCGAATGCAGCTCCTCACCGTGCATCATCCACAACGCGATGATCACCGCGACGAACGACGCCGCGTTCAGGAAGAAGCACGGCGCCAGACCGACGAGCTCGATCACGATGCCCCCGATCGCCGGACCGACGACCCGGGACGCGTTCATCACGACGCTGTTCAGCCCGACCGCGTTGGGCAGCTCGTCGCGGCCGACCATCTCGATCACGAACGTCTGGCGCGCGGGGTTGTCGAAGACGTTCGTGAAGCCGAGCAGCACGGAGAACACGTACACGATCCCGACCGTGGCCGCGCCGGCGGCGACGATGAGCCCGAGTCCGAGCGCGAGCAGGCCGGCCGCGGCCTGCGTGCAGTACATCAGCCGGCGTTTGTCGACGCGGTCGGCGATGACGCCGCCCCACGCGCCGAACAGCAACATGGGCAGGAACTGCAGGCCCGACTCGATCCCGAGCGCGACACCGTTGTTGTGGGTGAGCCGCAGGATCAACCACGCCTGGGCCAGGCGCTGCATCCACGTCCCGCTCACCGAGATGACCTGGCCGATGAAGTACAGCCGGTAGTTGCGATTGCGCAACGACGAGAACGTCGCGCGCCCGAGCCGCCGGACGCGCGTCATGGTTCGGGATCCCCGGTGAGTCGTTCGAGCACGGCTGCGGCCCGCTCGAGCAGGGCTCGATCGTCGGGCGAAAGCGTGGCCAAGCGCCGCGCGAGGTATGCGTCGCGCCGCCGGCGGATACCGTCGATGAGCGCGCGGCCGCGCGGCGTCGCCTCGACCCACGCCACGCGTCGATCCTGCTCGCAGGGGACACGTGTGACAAGACCCTGGTACACGAGCGACTCGACGATGCGGGTCACGGTGGGCGGCTGGACGCGCTCGGCCTCGGCAAGTTGCGAGAGGGTCAGCCGCTGCTCGCGCACGACGACCGAGAGCGCCGAGAGCTGCGACTGTGTGACGTCGGACGCCGCGTGCTGGCGCAGCCGCCGGCTGAGGCGCATGACGGCGAAGCGCAGCCGGGAGGCGAGCTCCGCGGTCGACGCCGAGACCGGGGCCGGCGCGGTGGCGCGCGACGTGCTTGCTGCGGGACCTGGAGCCATACACTTAGCATAGCTAATTAGCTCGACGAAATATTCCGCCGTCCAGGACCCGGGCGGCCGGGTCAGCGCCGGCGGTAGATGAAGTCTTCGTCGCCGCTTGCGCTCGCGATCGCCGTGAGCTCGGCCATTGCGCTCCGCCGGAACGCCCCGGGCGGGCCGGACTCGTCGGGTTGTTCACCCCCCGAGCCGGGCGATCCCGACGAGGACCGCCCGGACTCGGTCTCCCCCAAGGTGTTCGCCGGCGACTCCTCGGAGACGTCGGCAACGGCCACCGATGCGGCGGGTACGTGTACGGCGGGCGACGTGCCGCCGCGG
>DATMUX010000209.1:0-12757 GCA_035563695.1 Acidimicrobiia bacterium | reverse complement strand
CACCGGCGATCACGACGATCGCGGTCAGGCCGTACCACCAGGTGTTGGTGCGCGAACGCTTGGCCGACCGAACGGCGGCGCGCTTGCGCTTCGCGGAAGAGGCTTTGCCCATGGCGCCAGGCTACCTGCCGGGCCCGGCTCTCCCTGACGCGCGTAGGGCATGTTCGGCCATCGCCCCGAGTGCGCGGACGGCCAGATACACGCCGGCAAGGGGGAGCATAAGTGCCCGCACACCTGTGAATTTCTTGCGCGCGAACCTCCAGGCCGACCGGTGGTGCTCGATCAGCATGCGGTAAGGGTGGCGCGACGTGCTCGCGCCCTGGGTGTGCACGACACCCGCCGCGGGCTCGTACGCCACGTCCCAACCGGCACGTCCGAGCCGCCAGCAGAGATCGACGTCCTCCATGTACATGAAGTACCGCTCGTCCCAGCCTCCGACGGCGTCGAGCGCGCTCCGCCGGAGCCAGATCGCCGCGCCCGACACCCAATCGACCGAGCGCGCCTGTGCGGGATCGGCGTTCAGCCCTCGATACCGGGCCGTGAAGGGGTTCGACGGCCACCACAGCCCGAGCGCGCCGTGCGCAACCGCGAGCGGCACCGACGGCACTCGCCGTGCCGAGGGATAGTCGGAGCCGTCCTCGTTGCGAACGCGCGGACCGCAGGCTCCGAGACGAGGCTCGGTGTCAAAGCGGGCCAGGATCACCTTGGCGCTGCCCTGGTCGATCGTCAGATCGGGATTGAACACCGCGACGATCGCGGCGCGCGTCGCCGCGATGCCGAGGTTCGCCGCGCGTGCGTATCCGACGTTTCCCGGTGCGCGCACGACTCGCGCGTCCGGAACGGCGTGGCGCAGCTGCTCGATCGACCCGTCGCTCGAGCCGTTGTCGACGACGACGAGCTCGACGGACCCCGCCGTGGGGTCGGCGAGGATCGACTCGACACACGTCGTGAGGAGCGAGCCGGCCTCGAAGTTGACGACCACCGCGGCCCAATCGGCGCTCATGACACCAACATCAGTCGGTGAAGCGGAACTTGAGCAAGGTCCAGAGTGCAGCGAAGCCGTCGCGCCACGTGATCTTCTTGCCTTCGTCGACCTCGCGGCCGGTGTACGAGATGGGAACCTCGTAGATGCGGATGCCCCGCTTCAGGATCTTGGCCGTGATCTCCGGCTCGACGTCGAACCGGTCGGCCCGGAGACCGAGCGACTCGAAGAGCTCCCGGTCGATGAGCTTGTAGCACGTCTCCATATCGGAGAGCGTCGTGTTGTAGAGCACGTTCGTGGTCAGGGAGAGAAAGCGGTTGCCGACCCAGTGCAGGAACAGCATGTTGCGCCGCTCTCCGGTGAAGCGCGATCCGTACACGACCCGCGCCCGGCCGCGGAGAACGGGCAGAAGTAATTTCGGCCAGTCCTCGGGGTCGTACTCGAGGTCGGCGTCCTGGACGAGCACGTAGTCGCCGTTCGCGTTCTCGATACCCGTGCGCAGCGCGGCACCCTTACCGCGGTTCTGGTCGTGCATGACGACGCGCACCGTGCTGTCGCCGAGCTGCTGCAAGACGTCGCGCGTCCCGTCGGTACTGCCGTCGTCGACGACGATGAGCTCGCGTTCGACTCCCTCGGGCAGCTCGACGGCGCGCATGCGTCGCAGGATCTCGACGAGCGTGTTGCGCTCGTTATACACGGGCACCACGACCGACAGCTTGTGCAGCTTCGGCGGCGGCGAGTCGTCACGCGCGACCATGTGATCGCTCCTCCAGGTACCAGTCGCGCAGGCGCGCGAGTCCATCGCGCAGCTCGACGACCGGCTCCCAGCCGAGGAGTGAGCGAGCGCGACAGATGTCGGGCCGGCGCCGGGCGGGATCACCCATGGGCAAGGGCTCGAACACGACATCGGAGCTCGAGCCGGTGACTTCCCGAACGACGTCGACGAGCTCCAGCATGGTGAACTCGTGCGGATTGCCGATGTTGACGGGTTCGACGACTTCGGAATCGAACAAGGCGATGATCCCGCGCACCTCGTCGTCGACGTAACAGAACGAGCGCGTCTGGGTTCCCTCGCCGTACACGGTCAGCGGCTTGCCGTCGAGCGCCTGCACCACGAAGTTCGAGATCACTCGACCGTCGGCCGGCCGGAGCCGCGGCCCGTACGTGTTGAAGATCCGGACGATCGCCGTGCGCATGCCGTACAACCGGTGGTACGCCATGGTGAGCGTCTCCGCGAACCGCTTGGCCTCGTCGTAGACCGCACGCGGCGCGGTGGGGTCGACGTTGCCGTTGTAGCTCTCGGGCTGCGGATGCACCTCGGGGTCGCCGTAGATCTCGCTCGTCGACGCGACCAGGAACCGCGCGTCGTTCTTTCGCGCGAGGTCGAGCGCCCGCCGGGTGCCCAGTGACCCGACGTCGAGGGTCGCGAGCGGAATCTCGAGGTACTCGGGCGGGCTGGCCGGGCTCGCGAAGTGCAACACCCCGTCGACCGGCCCGTCGACGGGCAACTCCCGACACACGTCGCTCCGCACGAACGTGAACCGCGGGCTCTCCGACGCAGAGGCGAGGTTCTCGAGGCGGCCGGTGCACAGGTTGTCGACCGCGACGACCTCGTCGCCGCGCGCGAGGAACGCGTCGCACAGGTGCGAACCGACGAAGCCCGCTCCGCCCGTCACGACGATGCGCGCCATCTACCGTCGCCCCACGCCGCGGTAGTCGAATCCCCGGCGCCGCATCGCCGCCGGATCGAGCAGGTTGCGGGCGTCGACGATGCCTCGACCGCGCATGAGCCCGGCAACGCGCTCGAAGTCGAGCCAGCGGAACTCGTCCCACTCCGTGAGCAGTGCGACGGCGTCGGCGCCGGTCGCCGCGTCGTAGGCGTCGGCCCGCAGATCGAGCCCGGGCACGAGCTCGCGCGGGCGTTCACCGGCGCCGGGATCGTAGGCCTGCACCGCGGCACCCTCCTCGAGCAACCGCCGGGCGACGACGAGGGCGGGCGAGTCGCGCAGGTCGTCGGTGTCGGCCTTGAACGTGAGTCCCCAGAGGGCCACCGTCTTACCCGCCAGCTCCCCGCCGACGCTCGTCCGCACCTTGTCGACCATCCGTTCGTGCTGTTGCGCGTTCACCGAGACGACGCCGGCGAGCAGCTCGAACTCGTAGCCGGCGCTCCGCGACGTGTTCAGCAGCGCGGCGACGTCCTTGGGGAAGCACGAACCGCCGTACCCGGGCCCCGGGTGGAGGAACTGGAAGCCGATGCGGGTGTCGTAACCCATCGCGATCGCGACTTCACGCGCGTCGGCGTCGACGATCTCGCACAGGTTCGCGATCGCGTTGATGAACGACACCTTCGTGGCGAGAAACGCGTTCGACGCGTACTTGATCATCTCGGCCGACGCAGGATCGGTCACGAGCACCGGGGCGTGGACGCCTTTGTAGAGCTCGCTGACGCGAACCGCGGCTTCTGGGTTCTCGCAGCCGATCACGATGCGATCGGGATGCAGGAAGTCGCGGACCGCTTGACCCTCGCGGAGGAATTCGGGATTGGAGGCGACCGTCACGCCCTCGCCCCGGACACCCGACTCCGACAGCACGCGTTGCACGAAGCGCGTCGATCCGACCGGGACCGTCGATTTGTTCACGACCACCGCATCGGGTGCGAGCATCGGCGCGATCTCGCGCGCGACGCTCTCGACGAACGAGAGGTCGGCGGCGCCGTCATGGCCCTGCGGGGTCTGGACGCACAAGAACACGATCTCGGCGCGCCGGGCGGCCGCGGCCGCCCCGACGACGAACTCGAGCCGCCGCGACGCGAGACCTTCGGCGATCAGCTCGGGCAGCCCGATCTCGAGGATCGGCACCTCGCCCTTGCGGAGCCGGGCAACGCGGTCCTCGTCGATGTCGGCGCAGACGACCTCGTGGCCGAGCTGGGCGAAGCACGCGGCGGTGGTGAGCCCGACGTATCCGGCCCCGATGACGGCGACTCTCACAGCGCGCGGGCACCTGCTGGGCGGAACGGCATACGGGCACGCAGTGTAGATGCGTGGGGACGCGACCTAGCAGCCGACGCTCGGTACGGTCGTGCCCGGCGCGGACCCCGCGGTCGGTGTCGACCCCGCGCCAACCGAAGGCGACGCCGACCGCGCCGAGGGTGCCGGCGGCTGCGAGAGCCCGTGGTAGTCGCGACCGATCACCAGCTCGACGTCGACTCCGGAACCCGTTGACGACTGCACGAGTCTCCCTGCGCCGCCGAGCGACGCGAGCACGAGGTCGGCCCCGGCTCGGGCGGCGGGCGCATAGCGCACCTCGGTCACGGCGTAGTCCGTGCGGTCGGCGTTCGTCGCGGGAGAGATCGCCGCGAAACCCAAGCGGCGGAGGTTTGCCACCGCTCGCGCGCCTTCCCCCGTGCGGCCGCTGCCGTTGCGGACGGCGACGTGCACGGACCCCGGCGACACCCGCGCGGCCGTCGACGAGTTGCCCGCCGGCGCGCCACCCGAACCGGCCGTTCGCAACCGCGCGAGGAGCGGCGCGGCCTGGGCCTCGTCGAGAACGAGCGCGTCCTGGCCGTCGAAGAAGTGCCGGCTCGTGGGCAGCGTGAGGGTCTCGACGCCGCCCGGGTTGTGAAACGCGTAGGCGAGGGCGCGCAACGACGAGAAGCCGAGCGTGGGATCGCGCTGGAGGTTCGCGAGCATCGTGTCGGCGATGCTGCTCGCGCGCCACGGCTGCGACTCGGCCGTATGCAACGTCTGCTGAGCAAGCGTGCGCAGGAAGTACTGCTGGCGCTTGATGCGCCCGAGATCGGACGTCGGGTCGTAGCTCCACCGGCCGTTCTGCAGCGACTCGTAGTAGCGCGACCGGACGTATGCGAGCGCCTGGTCGCCGTTCAGGTGCCGGCACCCGGCCTGGTACTGGTAGAGGCCGCTCTTGACGTCGCGCGCCGGTGCGGGGAAATAGATCGGGATCGAGCCGATCGCGTCGACGATGCGCCGGAAACCGGCGAAATCGACCTCCAGGTAGTGACTGATCGGTATGTCGAAGTCGCTCTCGATCGTCTCGATGACCCGCTGCGGTCCGGCGTTGAACGCGGCGTTGATCTTGGCGTGACCGATCTGCGGAATGTCGACCCACAGGTCGCGCGGGAACGATACGAGGAGCGCGGTTCCATTCGGCTCGACGTGCGCGACCATGATCGTGTCGGAACGTTGTCCCGTCGTCTGCTGCGCGCTGCCGAACTGCCGAACGTCGTTGCTCGTATCGACGAACGCGCGCGAGTCGGAGCCGATCAGCAGGAAGTTTCCTCCCGGTTCGAGGATCGACGGATCGATGCGCGCCACGGCGATGGCGCGGACCTTTCGTTCGGCCTGCGCGTAGGCGGCCGCGATCACACCCGCAGTGATCACGACCACGAGGACGAGGGCCGTCACGAAACGATGCACGAACGATCTCGCGGACAGCACGTCCATAGGGTCAGTGCGTGGGGCAACCCACGAGCGCGGCGCCCGTCCGGGGATCGACGGGCACGAACCGGGGGTCGACGTTCGATCGCGGAAGCGTCGTCGTGGTCGTCGACGTGCTCGAGGTCGGCGCGCTCGAAACACCGGTCGTGGACGTCGTCGCGCTCGGCAGCTTGTCGTAATGCGTCTTCAGCTGGTTGTAGTCGCGGCCCACGATCACCAGCACGTCGCCACCCAGGGTGTTCTGCGCCGACGCAGCCTCGACGAGATTCGAGGTACCCATCGCGAACGCGACGGTGAAGCCCTGCACGAACTTGCCCGGCGCGTAACGGATCTGGGTCTTCGCGTAGTCGCTCCGGTCGGCGTCGGCCGCGGTGCCGGCAGACCGGAAACCGGCCGCCGTGAGCGTGTCGAGCGCACGCGCCGCCGCGCCCTTTACCCCCGAGCCGTTCACCACGCGCACGCTCACCTTCGGCGCGGCGAGCACCGCGGGGATGAAGGGCTTCGGGACGGGGAAGCTCGCGAGGCGATCGAGGACCGTCGTCGCGTCGGGCTCCTTGACGATCACGTGCGCGCTCCAACCCGGGTACGGCGCCTGGACGACCGGGAGCGTCATCATCTGCACCCGAGCCGGGTTCAGACCCCGGAACGTCAGCGCCAAGGTGGTGAGCTCGTCGTAACTGAGGTTCTGGTCGTGCGAGAAGTTCTTGAAGACGGCGTCGAGCAGGTCGCTGATCTTCAGCGGATCGCTCCCGGTCTTGTCGATCGCGGCCTGGCTGATGGTTCGCAGGAAGTACTGCTGGCGAGGGATGCGATCGAGATCGGACAGCGGATCCTCGATCCAGCCGACCGACGTCTTCTCCGCGCCCGTCGGCCGCCACGGCGCGGGGTTGTTCCAATCACGCGGGATGTTGTAGTGGCGCGACCGCGCGTACGCGAGCGCCTCGTCGCCGTTCAGCGATGCACAACCCGCGCTCGCGATGTGCAGGCCGGTGAACTCGTCGTTGACCGGGCTCGGGAACCAGATGTGGATGTGCCCGATCGCGTTGACGATGTTGCGGAAGCCGAGGAAGTCGACCTCGAGGTAGTGGTTGATCTTGAGGGGGGGGAAGTCGGTCTCGATGGTTTGGATCGTGAGGGTCGGTCCGCCGAAGTCGTACGCGGCGTTGAGGAGGTTGCGACCGTGGCCGGGGATGTTCACGACGAGGTCGCGCGGCAACGACACGAGCATGCCCGTGTGGTTCTGCGGTTCGACGTGCAGGACCATCATCACATCCGAGCGCGCTCCACTGACCTGGCTCGACGAGCCGAAGGCTTGGGCCTCCTGGGGATTGTCGACGAACTGGCGGGTGTCGGAGCCGATCAACAGGTAGTTGGCGGGCTCGCCCTGACGCACGGGCGCGAGCACGCCGTCGGGGATGTGGATCGTCGTGCTCTCGGCGAATTTCTTGCGCCCGTAGGCCTTGCCGGCCACGACGCCGACCGCCGCCAGGATGACGACCGCCACGAACGCGATCGCGAAGCGGCGCAAGAACGAGTAGAGAGACGACTGCGAGAGCACGAGAAGGGCCACTGTACCGGCGCAAGTAGGCGAATTCGGGGCGCCCGGCCCGGTCGATTTGCTCCTCCGGCCGCGGCCCCGGCGATACGGTGCCGCCGTGAGCGGGAAACGCTGGGGCGCGATCGCGCGCGACGGGAACGCATTCCTGGTGGCGACCCGGCCGGCGCGCGTCGTCTCGGGCTCGGGTCGGGACGCCTTCGCCGCGCTCGACGAGATCGACCGGGGCGGATTCTGGGTCGGATTCGTCGCGTACGACCTCGGCCGGAGCATCGAACGGGTCGGGTCCGACACGGTCGACGACGTCATGATTCCGGACGTTGCGTTCGCCCGTTACGACGACGTGCAGGTCGTCGGGACGCTGCCGCATTTCGACGATCTCTCCGACGGGCTCGGGCCGTCGGAGTCGACCATGTCGCGCGCGCGGCACGCCGAAGCCGTCGACGACATCCTCGAGTTGCTGCGCGCCGGCGAGTGCTACCAGGTCAACCTCACGCGTCGGCTCCGCTTCGACCGCGCTCCCGATCCCGTGCAGCTGTTCGGCGCCCTCACGCGGCGGCATCCGGCACCGCACGCGTGCCTGTGCACGTTCGGCGATGCGCTCCCGGGCATCGCCGTGGTATCGGCTTCGCCCGAGACCTTCCTGCGCCTCGACGGGCGCTCCGTCGAGACCCGCCCGATCAAGGGCACCGCGGCCGATGCCGCGACACTACGCACGAGCGCCAAGGACCGCGCCGAGAACGTGATGATCGTCGACCTCGCGCGCAACGACCTCGGACGCGTCTGCGAGTACGGCTCGGTCGAGGTCGCGTCGCTGTTCGAGATCGAGTCGCACCCCGGGCTGCACCACATGGTGAGCACCGTGCGCGGAACGTTGCGCGCCGACATCGGGCTCGCCGACCTCGTACGCGCCACGTTTCCGCCCGCGTCCGTCACCGGCGCACCGAAACCACGCGTGTTGCGCGCGATCGAGGCGCTCGAACCGATACGGCGCGGCGTCTACTGCGGGGCGGTCGGCTGGATCGATGCCGACCGGCGCCGCGCCGAGCTCGCGGTCGCGATCCGCACGTTCGTGCTGGCGGGCGGGCGCACGTACTTCGGCGTCGGCGGCGGCATCGTCGCCGACTCGCGCGCGGCGGCGGAGTGGGCCGAGACCGAGCTGAAGGCGGCACGGCTGCTCGACAGCGTGGGCGCGTACGAAGCCGAGCGGGTCGCGTCGCCGTGACGACACCCGAGCCGGTCGCATGGGTCGACGGGGAGCTCGTGCCGCTCTCTCGGGCGCGCGTCTCGGTGCTCGATCACGGTCTGGTCGTGGGCGACGGCGTGTTCGAGACGTTGCGCGTGTACCGCGGCGTGCCGTTCGCGTGGACACGCCACCTCGCGCGACTACGTGCGTCCGCCGACGCGCTCGGTCTCGCCGTCCCCGACGACGCGACGATGCGCGCGGCCGCGGGCGCGGTGCTCACCGCGAACGGCCTGGCCGAAGCACGCCTGCGCATCACCGTCACGGGCGGCGTCGCACCGCCCGGCTCCGGCCGGGGCGACGCGCCGCCGACGGCGTTCGTCCTCGCGTCGCCGATCGAACCACCCGCGCCGGCGACCGACGTCGTCATCGTGCCCTGGACCCGCAACGAGCACGGCGCGCTCGCCGGCTTGAAGACGATCTCGTACGCGGCGAACGTACGCGCACTCGCGTACGCGCAGTCGTGCGGCGCGGGCGAGGCAATATTCGCGAACACCCACGGCAACCTCTGCGAGGCGACGGGCTCGAACGTCTTCTGCATGGCCGACGGCGTGCTCAGCACCCCTCCACCGAGCGCCGGCGCACTCCTGGGCGTCACCCGCGGACTCCTCCTCGAGCTCGCCTCCGCGCTCGGCATCCCGGCCGACGAGCGCGACGTGCCGATCGAGGTGTTCGCCACGACGGAGGAGGCGTTCCTGTCGTCGACCACACGCGAGGTCCAGCCGATCGCGCACATCGACGGGCGTGCGCTCGCGACGGTCGGAGGCGCCGTGAGTGCCGCGCTGGCGCGCGCGTTCCGCGAGCTCGTCGCCCGCGATCTCGACCCCTGACGCTCCGGTCCTGTTCAGAGCGGACGGAGGTGCACCACGTCGCCCGCGCCGACGACCCGCTCGTCGACCACGAGGTAGCCCTCGTCGGTCAGGCGCCGGGCGGTGCCCTCGAACGACTCGTGCCCGAGGTCGACGCGCACCCGCCGCCCCAGCGTGGCCGAACGGGCCGCGGCGTCGGCGAGCACGGCGTCGAGCGCGTCGAGGCGCGCGTCATACGCGCGCAACCACGCCACGAGCAACTCGGCGCGGTCGACGTCGACCGCGGTCGCGAGCTCGCGGAGCTCGGGCGGGAACCAGTCGCCGCGCACGTTCAGCCCCATACCGACGACGACCGCGCCGGCGCCGTCGGTCTCGGCCAGGATGCCCGCGAGCTTCCGCTCGCCGCTCACGACGTCGTTCGGCCATTTCAGGCGGGCGGGCGGATCGCAGGAGACGCCCAGCTCATCCAACGCGTCGAGGGCGGCGAGCCCCGCGGCCAGCGTCACGAGATGCAGCCGGTCGGGCGGCAACTGCGGCCGCAGCAAGACCGACACGAGCAGTGCGGCGCCCCGGGGCGCGACCCACGTGCGACCGAGGCGGCCTCGCCCGGTCGTCTGCTCGTCGGCGACGACGACGATTCCTTCCGGGGGGAGGCCTTCGGCGGTATCCGCGGGCTCGGCGCCCCGAGCCGCGTCGAGCAGGTAGCGATTCGTCGAGTCGATCGTCTCGAACCAGCGGACGGCGGTGAAGCGACTACCGGCGAGGCGCGCGTCGCTCCAGGTGGCAGCCACGCGATGCATGCACCGTAGGATACGCAGCCGTGCTCTCGAAGATCCTGATCGCCAACCGCGGCGAGATCGCCGTTCGCGTCATGCGCACATGCCGCGAGCTCGATATCGCAACCGTCGCCGTGTATTCCGACCTCGACCGCGACGCCGCGCACGCCCGGTACGCGGACGAGGCCTACGCGCTCGGCGGACAGACCGCGGCCGAGAGCTATCTGAACACTGACGCGATCCTCGACGCGATCCGCAAGAGCGGCGCCGACGGGGTGCACCCCGGATACGGGTTCTTCTCCGAGAACGCCGACTTCGCGCGTGCGCTCACCGCGGCCGGCGTCACGTGGATCGGACCGCCGCCCGAGGCCATCGAAGTGATGGGCGACAAGATCTCGTCGCGGCTTGCCGCGCAACGCGCCGGCGTCGCGAGCGTGCCCGGAACCACCGAGGCGATCACCGACGTCGCGCAGATCCTCGAGTTCGGGCGCGAGCACGGTTACCCGATCGCGATCAAGGCGGCGTACGGCGGTGGCGGGCGCGGGATGAAGGTCGTGCAGCACCCCGACGACGCGCAGGCTGCGTTCGACTCGGCGCAGCGCGAGGCTCAGGCCTACTTCGGCCGGCCCGAGTGCTACATGGAGCGCTACCTCACCAAGCCGCGCCACGTCGAGCTGCAGATCTTCTGCGACACCCACGGACACGGCGTCTACGTGAGCGATCGCGACTGCTCGACCCAGCGCCGCCACCAGAAGCTCATCGAGGAGGCGCCGGCGCCCGGTATTCCCGAGGTCACGCGGCGCGCCATGGGCGAAGCCGCCGTGCAGGTCGCGCTCGCGTGCGGCTACGTGAACGCGGGTACCGTCGAGATGCTGTACCAGGACGGCGACTTCTACTTCCTCGAGATGAACACCCGCCTCCAGGTCGAGCACTGCGTGACCGAGGAGATCACCGGGATCGACCTGGTCGCCGAGCAGCTGCGCGTCGCGTCGGGCGAGCCGCTGTCGTTCACCCAGGACTCCGTCGTGCACCGGGGACACTCGATCGAGTGCCGCATCAACGCCGAGGACCCGACGAAGAATTTCCTGCCGTCGCCGGGCACCATCAACCGCCTGCGCGTGCCGTCGGGGCCCGGAGTGCGCTGGGACGGCGGCTACGACGAAGGCGACACGATCTCGCAGTACTACGACAACCTCGTCGGCAAGCTGATCGTGTGGGCACCCGACCGCGACCGCGCGATCGAGCGGATGGTCCGCGCGCTCTCGGAATTCGAGATTGCCGGCGTGAAGACCACGATCCCGGCGCACCTCACGTTGTTACAGACCACCGACTTCCACGAGCTCGGGCACTCGACGAAGTGGGTCGAGGACGAGATCGACCATGCCGCGTTCGCGACTGCCGTACCGGTGAGCGCGCTCGTCGCGCCCGCGACCGGGGCCGCGCCCGGCGCACCGCTCGTCGAGCGCATCGTGCCCGTCGAGGTCGAGGGCCGTCGCTACTCCGTGAAGGTGTGGCTTCCCGAGGCACCGGTCGCCTCGAGTACGGGCCGCGCGCCGTCAGCCGCGCGCCCGCGACCGAAGCCGGCCGTCGCGACCGGGGGTGCGGGGGGCAGCGGCACGGTGACCGCGCCGATGCAGGGAACGATCGTCAAGGTGCTCGTCGAGCCGGGTGCCGCCGTCGAGAGCGGGCAGGCACTCGTCGTGCTCGAGGCGATGAAGATGGAGAATCAGATCAACGCCGAGACGTCCGGCACCGTGAAAGAGGTGCGGGTCGCTGCGGGCGACGCCGTGGGCACGGGCGACGTGCTCGTCGTCATCGAGTAGGCACGCGCCCTTCTCGTTTATTTTCTCTTCCACGCGCACTCCGGCGCGTGGCACCATCGCGCCATGAACTTTCCGATCTTCGTCGTCGATGCGTTCAGCAGCGAGCCGTTTCGCGGCAATCCCGCCGCAGTGGTCCTCGGGCACGGATACGACGATTGGATGCAGCTCGTTGCCGCCGAGATGCGGCATTCGGAGACGGCGTTCGTACGCGTGCGCGATGACCGGGACTTCGACCTCCGCTGGTTCACACCCGAGGTCGAGGTCGACCTGTGCGGCCACGCGACTCTCGCCAGCGCGCACGTGCTGTTCGACACCCGGCAGGTCGACCCGGACGCCACGATCGTGTTCCACACCCGCAGTGGCGAGCTGCGCGCCACACTCGCCGCGGGCGACGCGGTCACGCTCGACTTCCCGATCGTCGAGCCGGTACCCGAGGGTCCGATGCCCGAGGTCTTCGCGGCCCTCGGCATCACGCCCGCGGAGTTCCTGCGTACCGATCCCGGGTGGTTCCTGTGCGTCGTCGACGACGCGGCCACCGTGCGGAACCTGACACCCGACTGGGCCGCGCTGCGCACGCTCGAAGGCGTTCTCGGTGTCTACGTGACCGCGCGTGCCTCTGACGGCCGTCACGACATCGTCTCGCGCTGCTTCGGACCCGGAGTCGGGATCGACGAAGACCCGGTGACCGGCTCGATGCACTGCGCGCTCGCGGCCTACTGGTGCCCGCGGCTCGGCACCGACGAGCTGCGCGCGTTCCAGGCGTCGGCACGTGGCGGTGAGCTGACGGTGTTCCGCAAGGGCGACCGCGTCCTCCTGACGGGCGTCGCGACCACGGTCCTGACCGGCGAACTGACCGGGTACTGACGGCCGGCTGCTAGCCCGAGGGCTCGACGGCCCCGCGGTCGCGGCCGGCGTGCCAGGCCAGCTGCGCGGCGAGGCCGTCGCGCAGAGAGACGCGCGGCTCCCATCCCAGCTCCGCGCGGGCGACGTCGATCGCGCCCCCGTTGCGGAATGCGTCGCCCTTCTGCGCCGGCTGCTCGTCGACCCGGATACGCGTGCCGGCGAGCTCGCCGACGAGCTCGATGAGCGCGCGCAAGGTGATCTCTCCCCCGCCC
>DATMUX010000208.1:0-2228 GCA_035563695.1 Acidimicrobiia bacterium | reverse complement strand
CGCGCGTCGACGGCGGCGAGCTGCTCGGCCGTCATGACGGCCCGCAGCGACGTGATTGCGACCTCGAGCTGGTCGAGATCGGGCTCACGCGTCGTCAGCCGCTGCAGGAGCAGACCGGGACGCATGAGCGCGCGCACCCACCGGCGCTGGATGTTCTTCGCCGCGAGCCGGATCACCTCGTAGCTCACTCCTGCGATCACCGGTACGAGCACGATGCGCGACGCGATGACGAACCACAGATTCGGCCGCGGGATCAGCGAGTAGATGACGATCGCGATCACCATGACCGTGAGCAGGAAGTTGGTACCGCAGCGAACGTGTGCGGTCGAGAACTGCTGGGCGGTCTCGGGCGTGAGCTCGACGTCGTTCTCGTACGCGGCGATCGCCTTGTGCTCGGCACCGTGGTACTGGAAGACGCGCTTGATGTCGCCGAGGTTGCCGATGACGAGCAAGTACACGATGAACAGCGCGAGCCGGGCCAGGCCTTCGACGATCGGGAAGGAGCCGTGGAACACGTGGCGCAGCGAGTTGCCGGCGAGCGCGGGGAGAACGATGAACAAGGCGCTGAACACGATCACGGCGCCCGCGACCGCCCAGCCCATCGCCTTCTCCGACACTTGTTCCTCTTCGGGAACCTGCTGGTTCGCCGACCAGGTGAGCGCGCGGTATCCGAGCGCGAGCGACTCGCCCAGGCCCGTCACGCCGCGCACCACCGGAACGTTGCGGTAGCGCTCGGACCAGCCGGCGACGTGGCGGACGTCGACGGTGATCTCACCGTCGGGCCGGCGCACGGCGACGGCCCACGTGGCCTCGCCGCGCATCATCACGCCTTCGAGCACGGCCTGGCCGCCCATGTAGCGCGGCTCGGATCTGGACATCGTGCCCGCGCTCACGGCGCGTCAGGCCTTCTTCTTCGCCTTCGCGTAGCGCCGCTGGTACCGCTCGACCCGACCACCGGTGTCGACCAGCTTCTGCTTGCCGGTGTAGAAGGGATGGCATTCCGAGCAGAGCTCGACCCGCAGCGCGGGGACCGTCGATCGCGTGACGAACTCGTTGCCACACGAGCAGTGGACGCGGCACTCGACGTATTCGGGGTGGATGTCGGTCTTCATGGTCCGTCCAGTCTAGGGCGTGCGCGGGGCTGTGGAGCCCCCGCGCCGGGGAAGGTCAGGTGCCCATCCCCGCGGGGGCCTTGGCGATCTCGGTGAGGAACTCGGTGTTGCTCTTCGTGCTGCGCAGCTTGTCGATGAGGAGCTCGAGCCCGGATCCGCCTTCCAGCGCGTTCAGCACTCGCCGCAGCTTCCACACGGACTGCAGGTCGCGGCGATCGAACAGCAGCTCCTCGTGGCGCGTGCTCGACTGCTCGACGTCGATCGCGGGGTAGATGCGCCGGTCGGCCGTGCGCCGGTCGAGCCGCAGCTCCATGTTCCCGGTGCCCTTGAACTCCTCGAAGATGTGCTCGTCCATCTTCGAGTTCGTCTCGACGAGCGCGGTCGCCAGGATCGTGAGCGAGCCGCCCTCTTCGACGTTGCGGGCGGCGCCGAAGAACTTCTTCGGCGGGTAGAGCGCACCCGCATCGATGCCGCCCGACATGATGCGCCCCGATGCCGGCGCCGCGAGGTTGTACGCGCGCGCCAGCCTGGTGATGCCGTCGAGGATGATCACGACGTCGGTGCCGGCCTCGACCAAACGCTTCGCGCGCTCGATCGTCAGCTCGGCGATGTGGCAGTGCTCGTCGGACGGGCGGTCGAAGGTCGACGCGACGACCTCGGCGCGCAACACGTGCCGGCGCATGTCGGTGACTTCCTCGGGCCGCTCGTCGACGAGCAGCACGATCACGTGGCACTCGGGGTTGTTGCGCTCGATCGAGTACACGATCTGCTTGATGATGGTCGTCTTGCCCGCCTTCGGCGGCGACACGATCATGCCCCGTTGACCCTTGCCGATCGGCGCGATGAGATCGATGATGCGGCCGGTGATCTCGCCGGGCTCTCCGTCGAGCTCGAGTCGCAGCTTCGAGTCGGGGAACAACGGCGTGAGATCCTCGAACCGCACGCGGGTACGCGCTTCGTCGGGAGTGAGGCCGTTGATGAGGTCGACGCGAACGAGCGCGGGGTACTTCTCGCTGCTCGCGGGAGGCCGCGTCGCGCCCTTGACGTAGTCGCCCTTGCGGAGCCCGAAGCGCCGCACTTGTGACGCCGACACGTAGGCGTCGTTGCGGCCGGCGA
>DATMUX010000207.1:0-2087 GCA_035563695.1 Acidimicrobiia bacterium | reverse complement strand
GGTCGCCGCGGCGTCGAGCCGGCCTCCGAAGTTGTTGCACCCGAGTCCGACGACGGATGCCGGGAGCGAGCCGATGACGCGTGTCTGCATGCGCCCAGCATGCCGCGGGCGCGCGCCCGCTGTCAGGCCGGCGGGACGTCGCCGGGCGCGCTCCCGGTCGGCGGCAGCGGCGGCGTCTCCATCCCGAGCGGCCCGAGCCGCGGGGGCTCCTCGACGTCGAGCTCCTCGTCGCCGAACTTCGCCGCGAGGAATCTCCCGTTCACGAGCAGCTTGTCGGTGTCGGCGCGATTGACAGCGTCCGAGAGCTCGCTGACCTGCCGCACCAGCACGTCGAGCTGCTCGGAGAGCAGCTGCCGCGCGGTCTTGCCGTCGCTGACGACGTGATGGTCGGCATACGCACGCGGCAGGTCGAGGTACGCGTGCAGCGTCGACGGCAGGTAGTCGGTCGCGCAGCGCACCAGGACGAACTGCGCGGGCGACCCCGCGCCCAACGCGTGCGCGCGGGGCAGCGTGGCGTTGATCGTCGTCGCGATGCGGTTGACCTTCACCGCGACGTCGGGGGGAACCCGCCCGTAGCACTCGCGGCGAATGTCGTCGAGGCTGCGGTGCACGTCGCGGGGGCGGTGGCCGCCGACGAGGGCCGCGGGACGGCGCGCGGGCGTGAGCCGGGCACCGGCGACGTACAGGACCGGCACGAGCGCCAGGCCGATCAACGGAGTGACGAATCCCGTCAGCGCGAGGATCGGGCCCGCGGCCGCGCAGGCGCAACCGACGATGTTCTTCGTCGAGGTCGCGTGGGCGGCGAGGCGCGCGTTCATCGTTCCGGCGTCCCGTTCATTCGCCGACCGGCACGTCGAGCTCGCCCGCGGGCCGGTTGCCGCGCAGCTCGGATTGGCGCGCCCGGGCCAGATACGTCTGGGCCTTCTCGATCTGCGTGTTCAGCGAGTCGATCGTCGCCTGCATCGAGCTCAGCGCCTGGACCTTGAACGTGTCGATGGCGTCGATCGTCTGGTAGATGTTCGCGAACGCGGCCTCGAGCTTGTCGATGCCGACGGTCGACGACGCGGCCTGCTCGTTGATCGAGACGGTCTGAGTCGCCAGCAGCTTCGAGGTCGACTCGATCATGTTCGAGGTCGTCGTGTTGAGCGCCGCGATCTGGTCGAGCACGAGCTTCTGGTTGGCGAGCGCCTGGGCGACGATCACCGCCGTGCGCAGCGCCGAGATCGTGGTGGTCGTCGCGCGGTCGACGCCCTTGATCAGCTCGATGTTGTTGCGCCGCACGAGATCGACCGCGAGGTATCCCTGGATCGACACGGCCAACTGCGTCAACAGATCTTGGTGCTTCTGGCGTGCGTAGAAGAGCAGGTCCTGCTTCAGGGCCTTCGCCCGCTCGTGGTCGGTCGTCTCGATCGCGGCGATCCTCGCGGTGAGGGCCTTGTCGAGGTGCTCGGCGACGTACACGTACTGCGCGAGCCGCTGCATCGTGTCCCACAGGTGCAGCTTCTCCTGTTCGAGCGCGGCGTTGTCCTTGCGCAGCTCGTCCTGGCCCGCGTACAGGGCGTTGAGGATCCCGTTGAGGTGCGACTGCGCGCTCTCGTAACGATGGAAGTAGTCGCGCAGCTTGTCGCCGAACGGGATGATCCCCAACAGCTTGCGCACACCCGACGCTTTGGACGGATCGAGCTCCTCGACCTGGCGGCGCAGCGCGAGCAGGCTGGCGCCCACGTTCTCACCGGCCTTGCCCTTCGACATCGACCGCACCGGCGAGTCGAGGAGCCGGTTGCTGAAGTTGGCGGCCGCGCGAATGTCGTCGTCGCCCATCGTGCGAATGCTCTCGGCCTTCTGGTCGAGCTCAGGCGAGTGCTCGTCGAGCGCCACGACGCTCGCGACGTAGTCGGCCACCATCTGGTCGAGGGCCGGCACCGCGGTTTGATCGAGCGGGACCATGGTCGCGGCCGCGGATGCCTCGACCGCACCGACCGGCGCGGGCGGCGTGAGCGTCAGCTCGGCGCCCGGCAGCGGTGGCGCGAGCGGCTCGACCGGCTTCTCGGGATCGTTCGTGGTCATGACTCCCCTATCCGCTCGAG
>DATMUX010000206.1:0-3320 GCA_035563695.1 Acidimicrobiia bacterium | reverse complement strand
CGTCGGCCGTCGCCGCGATCGCGATCGCGGCGGCGCCGGTGCGCCACGCGGGGTAGGCGGTGGCGCCGTAGTAGAGGGCATCGCCGAAGGTGAACACCGACCCATCGGCGCCCAGCATCCAGTACCCGGTGCGCGACCCGGGCGGGTGCGGGATGACCGTCCAGAGCAGGCGGTTCGGCGACCCGTTGGTGTTGCGCACGATCCCGCCGGTCGCGTCCTGCAGGATCTGATGCTTGACCGTGGCCGGGCTCGCCGCCGGGTGGATCGAGAGATACAGCGCGGCGGCCCCCGCGACGAACGGCGCCGACATCGACGTGCCGGAGACCTCGGCGATGAGGCAACCGATCGGGAGCGGGGCGCAGTACCAGTCGGACCACACGTCGACACCGGGTGCGAAGAGATCGAGACACCGGCCGTAGTTCGAGAACGATGCGCGCGTGTCGGTGCCGTCGGTCGCGCCGACCGTGATCGCGGGCCCCGCGCCACCGAGATCCGACGGCGACCGCGTGCACGAGTCGTGGGGCGGCGACTGCGGGTCGTCCGCGTTCCCGGCGCCGATCGAGTACACGATGCCGTGCGCGATCGAATTCTTGATCGCATCGTCGATGACGGGATCGATGTCCGGGGCTCCGAGGCTCAGGTTCGCGACGGCGGGATGGCCCGGTTGGTGGTCGGCCGTCACCCAGTCGATACCGGCGAGCACGTCGGCGCGCGATGCGACACCATGGCAGTCCGCGACGCGCACCGCAACGAGCGTCGCGCCCTTGGCGACGCCGTAGCGATCCCCACCGACGATGCCCGCGACATGACTGCCGTGACCGTCGCAGTCGTCCGTGGGCGGCGCGACGCCGCCGACCTCGTCGACACCCGAGACCCGACGATTGCCGAAGTCCGGATGGCCGACCGCGATGCCCGAATCGATGACGTAGACCCGCACGCCCGCCCCCGTTGCACTCGCGCGGTAGTAGTGGTCCAACGGCAGGTAACGCTGGTCGACGCGATCGAGTCCCCATTCGGGGTTCGATTGCACGACCGAGACGTGCAGCGGCGCGTCCGGGGTCACGGAGATCACGCGGGGATCGGTGCGCAGCCCGGTGGCCTGCGCCGCGGTGAGATCCGCCGCGAAGCCCGACAGCGCGGATCGGTACACGAAGCGGACGTGCGCGCCGGTCGTGCGCGAGAGCGAGGCCGCGAGCGCATCCGGTCGCGTGTTCGGGCGCATCTCCACGACGTACCGGCCGGACGCCAACCCGCGCGGCGACGCGGTCGCCGGCCCCGACGGCGCGACGGCGGGTACCGCCAGAGCGAGCGCCGCGGCCACCACGACCTTGCCGAGCCTCGAGCGTCGACGCGCGTGCTGCACCGTGCCGTTCCTCCCGTTCCGCCGCGAGCATCCGTCCGCCGCACGATCCGGGGTAGAGCAGTACGTCACCTCGTAGGGCTCGCGGGAGATGCGTGCTGCGTCCCGGCTCCGTCCGGACCCATGATGTCGAAGACCGTGCGTCCGTGCCCGTCGCTAGCATCGCAGGCTGTCGCCGCACCCGCCGCCCGACCCGAGGAGCCGCACATGCCCACCCGTGACCGCGCACCGATCGGATCGCCCTGCTGGGCCGACCTCTGGACCTCCGACGTCGAAGGCAGCCGCCGCTTCTACAGCGAGCTCTTCGGATGGGAGGCACAAGCACAAAGTCCGGAGTTCGGCGGCTACTTCATGTTCACGCGCGACGGCGTGCCGATGGCCGGCGGGATGGGCGACATGGGCGACGTGCGCGCCAACGACACCTGGAAGATCTACCTCGCCACCGACGACATCACCAAGACGATCGAGGCGGCCGAGCGCGAGGGCGCGGAGATCATCGCCCCGCCGGAGCCGGTCGCGGACCTCGGTATCCAGGCGGTGCTCGTCGATCCCACCGGCGCTCATCTCGGGGCCTGGCAACCGGGCACGTTCCCCGGTTTCACGGTGTTGCAGGAACCCGGCACGCCGAGCTGGTTCGAGCTGCACACGCGCGACCACGCCACCGCGGTCGCGTTCTACCGCGCCGTGTTCCGCTGGGAGACCGACGCGGTAGGCGACAGCGACGAGTTCCGCTACACGACGATGCGCAACCCGAACGGTGAGGGAGAGCTCGCGGGCATCATGGACGCGAGCGCATTCCTACCCGATGGCGTCCCCGCGCACTGGTCGATCTACTGGCACGTCGACGACGTCGACGCCACGATCACGAAGCTGAAGGGGCTCGGCGGTTCTGTGGTCGACGACGCGGTCGACACGCCCTACGGGCGCCTGGCGACGGCCACCGACGCCGCGGGCGCGCGGTTCAAGCTGCGCACCGCGCCGTAGGCACGTCCCCCGGCAAATCGCTCGCCCTCGCCGGCCGCGCTTGCCATGCTGAACGACGTGGCGGAGACCCGTTTCGACGCGTGGATCGCCGAGCGTTACGAGACGCTGTGGCCGGAGCTGTTCGAACCGTCGTTGCTCGACGCGACCGTGAGCTTCCTGGCCGATCGCGCGGGAGCCGGTCCCGCGCTCGAGCTCGGGATCGGGACGGGCCGGGTCGCACTCCCGCTCAGCCGCAGAGGCGTGACCGTGCACGGCATCGAGCTGTCGCCGGACATGGTCGCAGTGCTCCGCGCGCAGCCCGGTGCGTCGGGCGTCGGCGTGACGATCGGCGATTTCGCTTCCGCAACCGTCGACGGCCCGTTCACCCTCGCCTACCTCCTGCGCAACACGATCACGAACCTCACCACCCAGGACGAGCAGGTCGCGACGTTCCGCAACGTGGCCGCGCACCTGGAGCCCGGCGGCTGCTTCGTCGTCGAGAACTACATCCCCGAGCTGAGACGTCTGCCGCCCGGCGAGACGAGGTACGTGTTCGCCGCGACGCCGGCGCACGTCGCCTTCGAGGAGTACGACTGCGCGACCCAGATCGCGTACTCGCACCACTACTGGGTGATCGACGGCGAGCTGGCGACGTTCTCGTCGCCACACCGCTACGTGTGGCCGTCGGAGCTCGACCTCATGGCGCAGCTCGCGGGCCTGACCCTGCGCGAGCGCTGGGACGACTGGACCTGCGCGCCGTTCACCGCCGAGAGCCGCAACCACATCTCGGTGTGGGAGAAGGTGTCAGGGTGACCCGATGATCTCGTCAATCGACCGAGAGCGAAGCCCTTTTCGGTTCGCACTCGCGATTATCCGCTTCGCGTGAAGTCCGACTATTCGATGCGAATGACGATGAACGATGTCGTGGATTGCCTGCGGCCGCTTGTCTTTCTGGGCTTCAGCCTTCGGGGGACGCACGATCACGACGCTCACTCCG
>DATMUX010000205.1:0-4324 GCA_035563695.1 Acidimicrobiia bacterium | reverse complement strand
GGCGGGTCGGCCTCCGGTACGGCCGCCGCGACTGCCGCGAGCGCCGCGGCGGCGGGTGCGTCGCCGGCGCCGGGTGAGGGCGGCGACCCGGCCGCGACCGCGACGTACGCCGAGGCGCAAGCCGACATCTCGTGTGCCGGCGACTTCCCGCTCACCGACGAAGAGCTCGCCTCGGTGTTCCAGGCCGCGGGCGTCGACGGAACGGCAATGGCATGAGCGACGACGGTTCGTCGGGCGCCGACATCGGCAACCAGTCCCAGTACAGCCACCTGACCGGCCAGTGGACGTTCAACCTCACCGCGACCGCGAGCGGTTTGCACCTCTACCAGCTGCAGACGAACTGGGCCGGTGCGTCGATCGACGTGTTCGCCGATCCGCAGTTCCAATGGGTGCCCTCGACGAGCCTGAGCCCGGCGCAGTGGGCGCTCTCGGCCCACCTGATCAACATGCACTGGCCGACGCTCGGACCGTTCGTGATCCAGACGTTCATCGACGGTCAGTTCCAGGTGACGAACGGCCAGGGCGCGACATCGATCGTCACCGGGGTGCAGATCGCGCCGCGCGCCTTCGACTCGCTCTCGATCGGCGGTCAGATCTCGATCGACACGTCGCCCGGCACCGGCGGGATCTCCAGTCGTGTCGACCCGCAAGGAACGTTCTCGCTGTCGCTCTCGTTCTGAGCCGCGGATCGGGTCGCGCGTGCGAACTCGACGGTAGCGTCGGCGCGATGGATCGAGAATCGCTCGCGACCTTGTTCGACCTGCGCGACCGCGTCGCGATCGTGACCGGCGGGACGCGTGGCATCGGGCGCGCCGTCGCCGAGGGGTTCGTGTGTGCGGGGGCCAAGGTCGTGGTCGGCAGTCGCAAAGCCGAAGCCTGTGCCGAAACCGAAGAGCACCTCCGCGGCCTGGGCGGCGAGGCTACGGCTGTCGCGACGCACATGGGGGAGCTCACCGACATCGAGCGGTTGGTGGCTACGACCGTCGAGCGTTACGGCGGCGTCGACATCGTCGTGAACAACGCGGCGAACGCGCTCACCCAGGCGGTCGGGCAGTTCACCCCGGAGGCCTGGCAGAAGTCGTTCGACGTGAACCTGCGCGGGCCGGTCTTCTTGATCCAGCACGCGCTCCCGTACCTCGAACGCAGCGATCACGCGGCCGTGGTGAACGTGATCTCGGCCGGCGCGTTCTTGTTCTCGGCGAACGTCGCGATGTACAGCGCGGCGAAGGCAGGCCTCATGGCGTTCACGCGCTCGTTCGCGGCCGACCTGGCGCCGCGCGGCATCAGGGTCAATGCCTTGGCGCCGGGTACCGTCGACACCGACATGGTTCGGGCGAACACGCCCGAGGCGCAGCGCTCGATGGCGAATGCCAGCTTCATGCGCAGGGCCGCACACGCCGACGAGATGGTGGGGCCCGCGCTGTTCCTCGCGTCGGACTCGTCGAGCTTCATGACCGGCCAGGTGCTCCTCGTCGACGGCGGCCTCGTCCCGCACTGACCCACCATCCTCCCAACTGTTGGGAGCGTCATGGGCGTATAGCGCCCACCATCCTCCCTACAGTTGGGAGCGTCATGGGCGTATAGCGCCCACCATCCTCCCTACAGTTGGGAGGGGTTTCAGGGTGCGACGGACGTGAGATCGGTGAAGCCCGACGGGGCGTGCGCGCCGATGCAGCCGTGCTCGAAGATGCCCCAGCCTTCGTGACCCTCGAACGTCACCCTGGCCAGATGGTCCCATAGCGAGAACGCGGCGCGACCGGTGACCGCGGGGTCGTCGTACGAGTACGCCGAGGCCTCGATCCAGGACTCGCCCTTCCACACCCCGTGCGTCCACTCGGGATCGGCGCCGTAGCCGCATCCGACGTTGAGCGGGATACCGATGAGCGGCTCGATCTCGAGCGTCGACACCTTGCCGTCGCGCGTCGTCAAGTCGATCGACGCACGCAGGGGATCGCGGGTCCCCGAACGGTACGTGATCTCGGGCAGCGGCCAGCCGAGCTGTTCGGGCGGGCGTCCGGTGGCTGCGGGCCACAGACGCACCGCGAAGTTCGTGTTGCGCGCACCGTCCTTGTCCTCTTCCAAGATGACGTGCAGGGCGAAGTCGTCGAAGCGCAACGGGATCCAGCACCACCACATGCCGGTGAACTCGTTCGGACGGCCCGCCGGCTCGGGCTCGCCGACGGGGCGGATGCCCCACGAGCGGTCACGAGTGGCAGTGAAGCGGTCGGGGGTCACCGCGACCGTGTCGCCGGCGACGCGCAGCTCGCCTTCCCACGTACCCACCCCGGCGAAGCGCGCCGCGTCGAGCAGGATGCGGTCGCCTTGGCGCCGCACGTGCGCGGGCTCGGAGATCGGTCCGTAGTCCGAGCGGTAGACGAGATCGAAGCCGAGGCCGTGGTCGTCGGCGTCGCAGATCACGCGCAGCTCGCGGAACGGCTCGACGACCTCGATGCGGTAGGGGCCGACGCGCTGCGCCATCTTGTCGTCGGGCCGCGCACCCGACGTGCGCACCGCCCACTGCCGGTCGCCGCGCCGCACGGTGGCGTACGCGTCGATCACCCCGAGGTTCGGATACACGCCGAGGCCGGTGATGAAGTACGTGTCGGCCTCGTGGTCGATGCCTTGGAAGATGCACCGGTCGTAGACGTTGCGGTCGCTCGACGCGACATAGCGCATCGGCAGCGCGACCTGGTGGATCGGGTATTCGTCGAGGGGGTCGAACTCGAGCACGGCGCCAGGCTATGCCGTCGCGCCGATACGCAGCTGTGGCGCCGAGGCTGCGGGGAGCACCGCGTCGGGCGGCGGGATCGGGCCGCCCGGCGTACCGGGAGTGCAGGTCCCGGTCGCGCCGGCTGCCGGCAGCGTCGGCGGTTCGGCGAACGCGGGCGCCGACGAGAGATCGAGGCTGTCGAGCAGGTTGTCGGCGTTGGCGTCGCGGTAGGTCAGCGCGCCGAGGTTCCACTTCGTCTCGATGAGCTTGAGGATCGACGTGTGGTCGTGGACCTCATGCGACACGTAGTTGCGCCGCGCGTACGGCGACACGATGACGGCGGGAACGCGGAACCCGTAGCGGTCATAGGCGCCGACGACGCCGGGGACGTCGACTCCGGGGGCGATCGCGTCGGGCTTGATCGCGGGCGGGGGAGCGACGTGGTCGTAATAGCCGCCGTGCTCGTCGTAGGTGTAGACGAGCACGGTCTTCGACCACGCCGGACTCGCGAACACCGCCTTCACGACCTGGGCGACGAACTGCTCGCCGAGCCGGATGTCGCCGTCGTTCTCCTCCGATCCGTGATCGAAGTTCGGGTCGACGAAGCTGACCGCGGGGAGCGACCCGCGGGCCGCGTCGGCGTAGAACTGGTCGACCTTTACGAGGTTGTTCGGGTAGTCGCGCAAGGTCTTCGTGATCACGGCGGTGCCGGGCAGATCGGTGTAGTAGTTGCGCCAGCTGATTCCGTGCGCGTGCAGACGATCGAAGATCGTCCCGTTCGCCGGCGGCGGCGCTTTCAGCGCGGCGCCCGTCGTGCTCACGACGCCCGAGGCCGTGCCCGCGAGCATGAACCGCCGGTTCGGGTACGTCTGGGCGAGCGTCGAGCAGAACCAGCGGTCGCACAACGGGAACGTCCGCCCGAGCGCGTAGTAGAAGGGCACGTCGCTCTCGTCCCAGTAACCCATCGCGACCGCGGTGCTCGCTTCGACGAAGCCGTCGTTGCGTCCGCGGTTCCACGACTTGTGGCTCCGGACCCAGTCCTGACCGGGAACGCCTTGGAGCTGGCACGTCGACGGCATGTGGAACGCGCGCACGAAACCGCCGGAGCCGTTCGGGTTCGCATCGCGCGGCAGGCCGTGCGCGTCGAGGAGGAACCCGTCGCCGCGCCCGAGCATGCCGTAGTGATCGTCGAACGAGTGGTTCTCCATCATGACGACGACGATGTGCTCGATCTGCGGAAGCGTGTCGGTTCCTTCCGGCAGCGTCGGGTTGGGCCGGGAGCCCGGCCCGCGGATCGGAGTCGCCGCGGCGGTCGTTGCCGGAGTCGACTGCGGGACGGATGTGGACGCAGACGAGGTCGGGGAGTGGGCCGCACCCGAGGATCCCGACGAGCATCCCGCGAGCTCGCCGAGCGCGAGGCCGGCGCCGATCGCGCCCAGACCCTTGAGGAGCGATCTGCGGGTGAGCGGTGCGTCGCGGTCGGGCATGGCGACGGTCTAGTGCCCCGCCGCCCGGGCGTGCACGCGCCTCAGCCGATATAGAGCACGATGAGGCCGGAACCGAAGTCGTCGACAGTCACACGAAAGGCACGGCGGCCGCGGGGCGCCCGCCACA
>DATMUX010000204.1:0-2886 GCA_035563695.1 Acidimicrobiia bacterium | reverse complement strand
GGAGGCGTCGGTCTCGGTCCAGACCTCGGTGTCCACCGCCATGTACTGGAACGTCGGCACGGCCGCAGTGTCGCGCCGAACCGGCCCACTGAAAAGGCCCGCGACGTCCCGTTCGCGATACGGGTCGGTAACAAGCGCGGCGCGCGCGATTCCCCGAACAAGTCCCACAAATGGAGGCAAGGCGTCAGTCGCGGCGGTGGAGACCGTTGAGGCAGAACTGCCACGTCTCCTCGGCGCTGATGCGCATCCGCGCCGACGACGCGAGCCGGTTCCCGAACCAGCTATACATGACCGTGCGCATGACGAGGGCGCCGGTGCGCCGCGTGTCGGCGACCTCGATCATGTCCGCCCGGTTTGCGTCGTCGAGCAACTCCGTGAGCAGCTGCGACGTCGGCGCGATCGCGGCGCGGACGCGCTCGGGATGGCTTCCGGCGAGCTGCACCATGAACTCGGAGATCGGCCGGCGGTTGTGCGTACCGCGCTTGCGCGAGCTCTCCCCCGGATCGCACCACTCGTGCAGGCGGATCACGAACGCGCGCAGCCGCGCGAGCGGCTCCGTCTCGGCATCGACCGCCGCGCGCTGATCGTCGATCGACTCGTGCACGCTCTCCTCGAACAGCGCCAGCAGCAGCTCGTCCTTGCCGTTGAAGTACTGATAGAAGCCGCGCAGCGACTGCTTCGAGCGGTCGATGACCTCTTGGATCGTGAAGTCGGTCGTGCCCTTTTCGTCCATGAGCTCGAACGCGGCGTCGAGGAAGCGCTGGGCACGCTTCTCGGCGCGCGAACGCGCCGCGTTCAGGCTGCGGGAGACGGCGCGCTGGCGCCAGGCCGGCTCGTTGTCGTCATCGACGGGCTCGACGTCGGTCATGTCGGTCCTCCACCCTTCGTCGCTCACCCGCCGTCCCGACCCCGCACAGCCAACCTGATAATACTGCTCTCCGTCACAGATAGGGGCGTTTCCAGCTAGTCTGGCCCCGCAATTCACCAAGGAGCGCGCATGCCCCGTCGTCGCACCCCGCAGCCGCCGACCCTCGTGCGCGCCGCCCGCCTGCTCGACGTCGACACGGGTGAGCTCGAGAAGCCGGGTGAGTTGCTGGTCGACGGAGAGCGCATCGTCGACGTGTCGCCCACGTCATTGCCCGACGGCACCGTCGTGCTCGACGTCGGCGATCTCACGTTGATCCCGGGGCTGATGGACATGGAGGTCAACCTGCTGCTCGGCGGGCCCGATCACACGAGCCCGCTCAACGCGGTGCAGGACGATCCCGCGGTGCGCACCCTGCGCGCCGTCGCCAACGCGCGCCGGACGCTGCGATCCGGGTTTACGACTGTGCGCAATCTCGGCCTGTTCGTGCAGACGGGCGGGCTGCTGCTCGATGTCGCGCTGAAGAAGGCGATCGACCTCGGCTGGATCGACGGACCGCGCGTCGTCCCCGCCGGTCATGCGATCACGCCGACCGGCGGGCACCTGGATCCGACGATGTTCCAGGCGCTCGCGCCGCACATCATGCCGCTCACGGTCGAGGAGGGCATCGCGAACGGCGTCAGCGAGGTGCGCAAGGCCGTGCGTTACCAGATCAAGCACGGCGCGCAGTTGATCAAGGTCTGCGCGTCGGGCGGCGTCATGTCGCACACCGGGCCGGCCGGTGCGCAGCAGTACAGCAACGAGGAGCTCGCCGCGATCGCCGACGAGGCCCACCGCGCCGGGCTCAAGGTCGCCGCGCACGCGCACGGCGACGACGGCATCCGCGCCGCGATCGAGGCGGGCATCGATTGCATCGAGCACTGCTCGCTCGCGAGCGATGCGACCCTCGATCTCATGGTCGAGCGGGGCACGTTCCTCGTCGCGACGACCTATCTCGCCGACGGGATGGACGTATCGCACGCCGCGCCCGAGCTGCAGGCCAAGGCCGCCGAGGTCTTCCCGCGGGCGCGGGCGACGATCAGCAAGGCGATCGAGCGGGGCGTGCGCGTGGCGTGCGGCACCGATGCGCCCGCGATCCCCCATGGTCGCAACGCCAAGGAGCTCATCGCGCTCGTCGACCGCGGCATGACACCCGTGCAAGCCATTCGTGCCGCGACGACGGTATCGGCCGAGCTGATCGACGTCGACGACCGCGGCCGCCTCGCGCCCGGCCTCTACGCCGACATCGTGGGTGTACCCGGCGATCCGACGACCGACATCACGGTGACCGAGCAGGTCCGCTTCGTGATGAAGGGCGGCGAGGTCTACCGCCACGACACCCAGACCGGCTGACCGAGGAGCCCTCAGATCGCGGGTGACACGACCTCGTCGATGCTCGCCGCGCCGCTGTCGGGCACGCGCGGCTGGCGCCAGGCCTCGACGGGGAACGAGACCGTGATCAACGCGCAGTACAGCCAGAGCAGGTGCTTGGCGTCGTCGGGCAGCGCGTCGAGCGTGAACTGGTCGAGGTAGTCGAGCGCGGCATCCATGCGCGGGAACGCGGCGTCGTAGAACGCCTGCAGCTCGGCCATGGTGCTGGCGATGCGCTTGGCGTACCGCGCGCGCTCGCCGTGCACGGCCCAGTCGCGGAACGGCTCGAGGTCGGCGAACTCCGCGGGAAGCGTCGTCATCTGGAACCCTTCTGCAGCCGGTAGTCGTCGATGTATCTCCGCACCGTGTGATGCAGGTGTCGCAACAGGACCTCCTGATCGTTCAGCGGGAACGCCTTCACCGGCGTGTTCGACTCGAGCATCGTCTGGGTGGCCTCGAGCGTGTTGCCGTCTTGCAGTGCGTACTCCTTGAACGTCACGACCGCGAGTTCCTGCGCCAGGCGCTCGCGCGCGTTGCGCGGCGGCACGAAGTAGCACGCGCCTTCGAAGATGTGGGTGTTGTACGACGTCGGCCAGTAGTGGTACGTCAGT
>DATMUX010000203.1:0-3641 GCA_035563695.1 Acidimicrobiia bacterium | reverse complement strand
AGAATCGAGCCGATTCGAGCTCGGGGAGCGGTATCCAGCGCGCCCCGGGTGCATGTCCGGCGGACCATTCGTCGGCGTTGCGGACGTCGAGCAGCACCGAGTGGGGCGCGCCCGTGCTCGCGTCGACGACGTCGGTCTCCTTGATGCGTTGCCCTTGCCACATGCTCACGGTGTCGTCCTCAGCTGCTCGCGACGACCTCGAGTCCGGCCGCCCTCCACGCGTCGAAGCCTCCCAGCAGATCGGACACGTCCTCGAATCCGGCTGAAGTGAGCGCGCTCGCCGCGATCGCCGAACGGTAGCCGCCCGCGCAGAACACCACGGTCGGCGCCGCCGGGTCGAGCTCGTCGAGGCGCTCCGTGAGCCGCGCGAGCGGCAGGTTGCGCGCACCGGCGATGGTGCCGGAGCCGAGCTCGCGCGGGTTGCGCACGTCGATCAGCGCGACGTCGTCGCGCAGCCGGTCGTGCAGCTCGCGCGCGGAAAGACGCGAGGAACGCACCACGGCATCGGGATGCTCGAGGAAGGCGCGCACCGGATCGTCGAGCGCGCCGACGACCCGGTCGAATCCGATCCGGCCCAGGCGGATCTTCGCTTCGAGCTCGTGACCCGGCTCGCACACGAGCACGATCTCCTGCTCGGGCTGGACGATGTCGCCCGCGTACTCGGCGAATCGCCCGCCGAGCCCGACCTCGATCGAGCCGCGCAGGTGCCCGAACGCGTACTCGGACGCGTCGCGCGTGTCGAGCACGACCGCCCCGGAACGCTGCCGGGCGAGAACGTCGTCGAGCGGCAGCGGCGGCGGGGGTGCGTGCTCGTCGAGCAGATCTCGTTGCTCGCGGTTGAGCTGTGCGTCGAACGCGAAGTACAGCGGCGCGACCGGTTGTCCCTCGGTGATCGCGGCCACGAACGCGTCCTCCGGCATGTCGGCGAGCGCATAGTTCGTTCGGCGTTGCTCACCGATCGTCGAGACGGTCTCGGTCGACAGCTGCTTGCCGCAGGCCGAGCCCGCGCCGTGCGCCGGGAAGACGCGCGTCGCATCGGGCAGCGTGAGCAGCTGCTCGCGCGTCGAACGGTACAGCGCGCGCGCGAGCTCGTCGGCAGAGACGCCGCGCGACGACAGCAGGTCGGGCCGGCCGACGTCGCCGATGAACAACGTGTCGCCGGTGCAGACGCCGTAGGGCACGGCGTCACGCGCGTGCTCGTACACGACGATGCAGATCGACTCGGGTGTGTGGCCGGGCGTCGAGCGGATCTCGAGCTCGACGTCTCCGAGCGACAGGCGCCGGCCGTGGGCGAGCTTCTCGATCGGGAATGTCGCGCCCTCGGCCGCCTCGCCGTAAGAGATCGTCGCGCCGGTGCGCGCCGCCAGCTCGAGGTGGCCGGAGAGGAAGTCGGCGTGGAAGTGCGTCTCGATGACGCGTTCGATCCCGACGCCGTGCGCGGCGGCGTCGTCGAGGTAGAGCTGGACGTCGCGTTGCGGATCGATCACGACCGCGCGGCCCGTCGTCTCGTCGCCGATGAGGTACGACGCGTGCGACAGGCAGTCGAGGTAGTACTGCTCGAAGATCACGAGAGCGCCTCGGCCGCGATCCGGCGCAGCAGCGTGTAGTCGGCCTTGCCCGCGGGCGAGCGTTGCAGGGAGTCGACCGCGACGAACCGCTTCGGCACCTTGTAGCCCGCGAGCGTCGCGTGGCAGTGCGCGGAGAGCTCCGACTCGTCGATCGTTCCGTTTGCGGGGTGCACGAGCGCCACCACCATCTCTCCCCAGCGATCGTCGGGCACGCCGACGACCACGCAGTCGAACACCGTGGGATGAGAACGCAGCGCGAGCTCGACTTCTTCCGGGTAGACCTTCTCGCCGCCGGTGTTGATGCACGCCGAGCCGCGCCCGAGCAGGCGAATGGTGCCGTCGGTCTCGACGGTCGCATAGTCGCCCGGGATCGAGTAGCGGCGGCCCTGCACCGTCCGGAACGTCGCCGCCGTCTTCTCGGGATCCTTGTAGTAGCCGAGCGGGATCGCGCCGCCGACGCCGAGCAGGCCGATCTTGCCGTCGCCCGGCCGCGCGACCTCGCCGTCGTCCGTGACGACGACGAGCCGGTCGCTGGCCTTGAAGCGCGCCGGCGCGATGTCGTCGGAGGCGCGGGTCTCGGTACGCGTCATGATCCCCTCGGACGCGCCGAGCGAGTCGATGAGCGTGACGCGCGGCAGGTGGTCGAGCAGGCCGCGCTTGGTCTCGGGACTCCACGTGACCCCGGACGACGTGATGGCGCGCAGGCCGGAGAGATCCCAGCGGCCGGGCTCGGCGTCGAGCGCAACGAGCAGCGGGCGCGCGAACGCGTCGCCCACGATGGTGCAGACCTGCACGCGCTCACGTTCGATGGCGCTCCACACGGCGGTCGCGTCGAGGCGCGGGGTGTCGAGCAGCACGACCGTGCCCCCGCCTGCCAGCGTCGACAGCGTGATGAACAGGCCGGTGCCGTGCATCAACGGGCACGCGGGCAACAGGGTGGCCGCCTGCTTGCCGGCGGTGATCGACTCGGCGACGTCGGGCGGCTCGGTCCCGGGACGCGCCATCTGCCACAGCGCGACGTACAGGTCGTCGCTCCGCCACATCACCGCCTTCGGGTAGCCGGTCGTGCCCCCGGTGTACAGGAAGATCACGTCGTCGCCCGATGCCACGCGACCCGTCGCGGGCGCGGTGTCCGACACGGTGGCGACCGCGCGTTCGTAGTCGCGCGCGCCGTCGAGGGGCGCGGGCGCGCCCCGGTGCGCGACCTCGAGCAGCAGTCGCGGCCGGCGGCCTTCGGGCAGTGCCGCGAGCGCGTCGGTGACCGTCGCGGTGAAATCATCGTGGAACACGAGGGCCGCGGCGTCGGAGTTGTCGAGCAGGTACGCGAGCTCGGCGCCGACGTAGCGGTAGTTGACGTTCACGGGAACGCAGCCGAGCTTCTGCGCGGCGAAGAACGTCTCGACGTACTCGGGTGCGTTGACGCACATGATCGCGACCTTGTCGCCGGGCTCGAGACCGGCCGCGTGCAGCACGTGCGCGAGGCGCGCGGCCCGCTCGTCGAGCTCGCGGAACGTGAGGCGGCGATCACCGCAGACGAGCGCGACGCGGTCGGGCGCGAGCTCGGCGACGGTGCGCCACGCGCGGGCGAACGAACGATCGGTCACGGCTGCAGGGTATGCGGCCGTCCGAGAGAACCGCTAAGTCATGCCCGGGATCATCCCGGCGAAGTCGAAGCTGCGCCCCGCGGCGTTGGCGAAGACGTTGGTGCCGTACGCGTGGCCGCGCGCCTCGATCGTGTGGACACCGTCGCCGACGCTGATGGCCACGTGGCCGTCCGCGGGGACGTCGCCGAGGTTCTTCGGCTCGTGCGAGAAGTGGAACAGCAGCGCGCCGGGAGTGTGCAACGCCTGTTGCACCGACATCGTGGTGCCGTGATCGCGCAGGTACAGGTACTGCGCGGTCGCGCCCATCGGCATCGAGATGCCGACACGCGCCGCGGCCCACCGCACGAGGCCTTCACAGTCGAACGCGGCCGGGTTCGCGTTGCTCGCGGGCGGGTCGGCGCCGTACACGTAGGCCTTGCCCTGCTGCGCCAGCGCCTGGGTCAGGAAGTCCTGCGCGACCGCGGACGCC
>DATMUX010000202.1:0-2884 GCA_035563695.1 Acidimicrobiia bacterium | reverse complement strand
CCGAAGAACTCGCGCGCGGCCGCGTTGGCGAAGATGATGCGGCCGCGGTGGTCGTGGAAGGTCACCAGTTCATGGGTCGACTCCACGGCGCGTCCGAGCATCACGAGCTCGCGCTGCGCGGCGCGCTCCTCGGTGACGTCGAGCACGGTGCCGACGTATCCGACCATCTTGCCTTCACCGTCGAGCACGGGCGCACCCTGCGCGCACACCCAGCGCTCCTCACCCGATTGCCGGCGGATGCGATACTCCTCGGCCTTCGTCGCGCGCCGTTCCGCAGCCGTCGCCGCACCGGTGTCCGCAAGGCGCGCGAGATCATCGGGGTGCACCCACTCCAGGAACGATCGTCCGATCAGGGTCTCGACCAGCTCACCGAAGATGTCGGCCAGGCGCCGATTCGCGTACGCGATGACGGCGCTGTCGCGGACGAAGTAGATCCCCGTCGGCGAGGAGTCGGCGATCAATCGGAAACGCTCCTCGCTCTCCCGGAGCGCGCGCTCGGCAACCCGCAGGGTCGACACGTCGCTCCCCAGCAAGGTGTAACGCTCCGGCGAGCCGTCGGCGCCGCGGTGCGCGGTCACGGTGCACTCGAGCTCGACTGACCGATCGTCGCGGGCGCGTAGCTGCAGGGTGCCGGACCATCGGTTGTGCTCGCCGAGCGCGCCGGTGAGCTCACCCGCGAAGTGCGCGCGCCCTTCGGGCCCGATCAGCTGCGCGAACTCGAGCTCGGCCGATCCGTCGAGCTCCTCGAGGGCCAACCCGCGCCAGGCCGCCGGGTTGACGTAACGCACGCGGAGATCGGCGTCCAGGATGACGATCCATTCGTCGAGGACGTCGGCGAGCTCGGCGAGGTCGGCGCCGACCTCTGCGTCACACTGCTCCTCGCTCACATCCTCGAGCGATCCGATGTAGCCGGTCACGCCGCCCTCGTCGCCGCGTACGGGCACCGCACGCATGCGGACGACGCGCTCGTCGACGCCGCCGCGCACGACCCGGCACTGCAGCTGCACCGCTTCGTCACGCCCGGCGGGGGGCTCGAGCGCGTCGCCGACCCGGCGACGGTCGTCGGCGTGCAGGGCGTCGAGCCATCCCTGGCCCAGGGCTTGTTCGTGTGTCAGGCCGAGCAGCGACAGCAAGGCGTCGTCGACGAACACCACGCCGAGGCCGAGCTCCGTACGGAACACGCCGACGACCGACGGGCCCGTGAACGCCGAGGGGACCTCGCGGTCGACGAGTCGCACGACCGCGAGAACGCGCGCGCCCGCGTCGTGCTCCGCGTCGGGAACGGGCTCGATCTGGATGTCGACGACCACGCGGTCACCGTCGACGGGTTGCAGCGCGACACGCTCGCGAGTCGCGCGTCCGCGCGCTGCGCCCTCGCGCAGTCGCGAGACGAGCGGCGCGAGGGCCGGCATACGCGACGCGTCCAGTTCGGTAGGCGTGACGATGTGGTCGAGACCGAACAACGCGTGCGCGGCTTCGTTCGCGAGCTCGACGTGCAGTGCGTCATCGATGACGCGCGCGAGCAACACCGCGTCGACACCCTGATCGATGGCTCGCAACGAATGGGAGAGCAGACCTTCGACAACACCCTTCGGCCGGTCCGCACCCCCGGCGCGTCTCGCCGCGGTCATGCTTGCAATCCCTCCCGCGCCCCCCGCGTGCGCAGCCCGATACTGGCGCGATCAGGGGCTCGCGCTCAACCCGACATGCTGCCATTCACGGATCGCGCGGCACGAGTCGCGCCTTGCCGGTTCCCCACGCGAGCAGGGCGGTACCGAGCGCGTCACGAGTCGTGTCGTCGAAGCCCAGCTCGGTGATCGCGCGGGGCACGATCCCGTACACATCATCCGGAAATGAGCGAGTATCGAACGGATCTCGCTCGATCGGCGGCACGCCGGCCGACGCCAACACCGCCGTCGCCTCGTACCGTAACGAGCGCACCACTTCGAGAGGCGTTGTGCGTTGTTCCGAAGGATCTCGAGCGAAGAGATCGGTGAGCTCGCGGGTCACGCGCGCCGCGGCCTGTTCGCCGGCACGGCGCGCCGCGGCGAGCATGGCCGCGCGGCCTTCGTTGCTCGCGATCCCGCCCCACGCGTCGACGATCTCGGTCACGCGCGCGACGACCCACGCGGCACCGCCCTGGCGCACGCCCTCGACCAGGCGCGTTGCCCCTTCGGTCATCAGCGCGCGTGCACGTTCAGGCTCCGTAGGTTCGTGCGGGTGGCCGGCCATACGCCAACATCGTCGCGTGCGACTGCGCGCGGTGTCCGTGTTCGAGCGGATCGTGTACCACTGTGTGTGCGTCGACCCGCGCGATCCGGCGCGCCCGGTGCTCGAGGTCGACGCAGTGTTGCGCGAAGGCGACGCCGACGGCCCCCTCCTGGTCGCCGTCGCCGACATGAAGCGCATGCTCGGATTCGAGCCCGCCCGGGCGACCGTCGCCGAGCTGCGCCGGGCGGGGCGCACCGAGGTGCACGACGGCGTCGAGTACGTCACCTTCCCGATCTGGGAGGTCTGCAACCCGTAGGTTGCCGACCAGTGGACCTGCAGCGACCCGAGAGGTCGGTAATCGCCCAATGGGCGGCGGAATTACCCGGCGACGACGTCGCCTCGATTCCGGGTCGACTCCACGCTCCGCTCCCCTTGCTCCTGGGCGCTCCGATCTCCGCCGCAGCTGCGAGCTCCGATCTCTCGCGCGGCCCGGTCGCTTCGCTGTCGTCTCCTACCCGGCGACGACGTCGCCTCGATTCCGGGTCGACTCCACGCTCCGCTCCCCTTCGGTCGCTTCGCTGTCGTCTCCTACCCGGCGACGACGTCGCCTCCCATCCGGTCGACGATGCAGCCGAGACCCTCGAGGTAGGCGATGGCGGCGTCGCGGGCGTCC
>DATMUX010000201.1:0-2096 GCA_035563695.1 Acidimicrobiia bacterium | reverse complement strand
CGTGTCGGGTTCGGGGTCGACGGCGATGCGGTCGCCTCGTACCTGGATCAGGAGATGGTCGAGGTCGTGGCGATGCACGGCGCTGCGCTCACCGGGCGCGAGCTTCAGCACCCACACACGGACGCGGTCGTCCTCGAAGATCACCTTCGTACCGATCCCGCCGAGCACGCGTTCCTCGCTCACGACCGCGAACGGTAGCGTTCGCGCCCGTGGACGGTCTCCAGCCGCTGCGCGCGGTCGACCTCGAGTTCCTGGAGCGCGCGCCCGTGCGCCACGAGCTGATCGAGCCGGTGCGCGCGCCCGCGGCCCGGGTGTTCGCGGCGATCAGCGCCGATCCGTCGACCTGGACGTGGTTCCCGGGTCTCGACGAGGGCGGCTACGAGGGCGACGGGCGGCTGGGCGTCGGTGCCCGCCGGTGGGTGCGCATGGGGGAGTGGACCTACCGCGAGACGATCCTGGCGTGGGACGCGCCGCACCGTTGGGCGTATCGCGTCGACGAGACGTCGAGCCCGATGTTCCGGGCGCTCCTCGAGGACTGGCGGATCGACGCCACGGGCGCGGGCGCGGCGCAGGTGCGCTGGACGTTCGCGATCGACCCCGCGCCCGGCACCGAGCCCCTGCTCGACGCGCTCCCGCAAGTCCTGGGCGACGTGTTTCGGGGTGCGATGCAGGGGCTCGACGCGTACCTCGCGGCGCCACCCCAAGATTGAAACGTGTTCTAAAAACGCTCTAGACTGGCCGTCATGGCCTCGCGTCGCTTCCCGTTCCCGATCCCGTTCGGCTGGTTCCAGGTCGCCTTCCCCGACGACCTGAAGCCCGGCGAGGTCGCGCCGCTGCAGTACTGGAACCGCGAGCTGGTGCTGTGGCGCGACTCCGAGGGCACGTTCCGTCTGCAGGACGCGTTCTGCCCGCACCTCGGCGCCCACCTCGCGTACGGCGGCACCGTCGACGGTGACGAGCTGGTGTGTCCGTTCCACGGCTGGAAGTACGACGGTGCGGGCGCATGCACGAACATCCCGTACAGCGAGCGGCTCAATCGCAAGGCGAGGCTGCGCACCTATCCCGTGATCGAACGCAACGGGTTCGTGCTCGCGTGGTACCACCCGCACGACGCAGCACCGCAGTGGGATATCCCGGTGATCCCGGAGATCGGCGATCCCGCGTGGAGCGACTTCTACTCGTCGACGCACATCATCAAAACGGTTCCGCAGGAGATGTCCGAGAACGGCGCCGACCCCGCGCATTTCCGGTACGTGCACGGTACCGACACGGTCGCCGAGGTCGAGCGGTACGAAACCGACGGACCGTGCTCGGTGATGTTGTCGAAGCAGACGTACGTGACGCCGCGCGGCGTCACCGAGGGACGCATCGACGTGTACAACTACGGACCGGGGTTCTCGAAGGTGTTCTTCAGCGGCATCGTCGACGCGATCAACATCGCGACGACCACGCCGATCGACGACGAGACCACGATCGTGCGTTTCAACTTCATCGTGCGGAAGCTCGCCGACGACCGGCTCACCTCCACGGTTGCGGACGCGTTCGTCGCCGAGATCAACAAGCAGATCCAAGAGGATCGGCCGATCTGGGAGCACAAGGCCTTCCTGCCGACGCCCGCGCTCGCCGACACCGACGGTCCGATCATGCAGTTCCGCAAGTGGTACAGCCAGTTCTACGCGGAGCCGTACGAAACGCCCGTCTGACCCGCGGTTTCGCCTCCTCGGCGAGGGTCGGTGTCAAAGGTCTCTGGCGATGATGCGCCGGAGCGAGCACTGTGTGCTCGTGGCCAGCTCGGGCGTGCCGGGAACCGAGCCAGAATTCGACGACATGTCGAGGAGCAAGCCGAACGCGCGCGTTCGGCGGAGGGGACTTGCCGCGTGCGCGGGTGGTGTCGCGCTGGCGGCCTTCGCGGGCGCGATCGGTGCCGCGGCCGGTCTCGACCTCGTTTCGACGCGGTTTCGCCGCCGGCTGCCGTACCGGAGCCCGGTGCTCGGAGCAGGCGCGCTGGTGGTCGTCGTCGCGGTGCCGAGCGCCCTCACTGCTCGCTATGCGTGGCGCGGTGACGAGCGCGCCGACGCCGCCGCGATCACGGCGGG
>DATMUX010000200.1:0-3465 GCA_035563695.1 Acidimicrobiia bacterium | reverse complement strand
GGTCGCGCCCCGGCCCGAGCCGCTCGGGGCGCTGCTGTTGCCGGGAGTCGACGGGGTCGAACCGGCGGGGACCACGGTCGCACCGGGCGGTATCGCGCTCGCCGCGATCGGGTTGCCGTTGCGGTCGACGTACAGCGCGTGGTGCACGGTCTTGACGACGACCTTGGTCGTCGTGGGCGTGGCGGCCCTGGTCGCGCGCGGACGGGCGGCGGCGGCGCGGGCCGCGCCAGTCGCGGCGCCGGACTGCTGTTGCAACGAGAGGCCGGCGATGATCGAGAGGAACGCGGTCGTGCTCATCCATGCGGCGATGAGGCGCCCGCTGCCGGCGGCGTGCGCGCGGCGTTTCCTCGCGGGGGCGCTCGCGACGGTCGCGCCCGCCGCCCCCGCCGCACCGGCTGTCGATCGGGCTCCCGCCCCCGCGCCGGCGCGCCGCGCGGCCAGGCGCGCGACGCGCTCGTCGAGCGCGGCCGTCGCCGGCGCCGCCGTTGCGGCCGGCGTCGCGGGGGCGGCCGGGGCCGGTGCGGGCGCCGGCGCCTGCGTCGCGGCCCGGCGCCGTTCCGCGAGACGCGCGAGCCGCGCTTCGAGCTCGTCGACGGGCTCAGTCATCGGGCGTGCCCGGGTTCGAGCAGTGCCACACGCCGTACGGCTGGCCGCTCTGGTTGGTCTCGAGCTGCAGCTCGGGCTCGCGGCACGGGTTGGGCATGGGCGGGATCGGCACGTTCGCGGGCCAGTTCGGCGGCACCCCGCGCATCGTCGTCGGCGTCGTCGGGATCGTGGTCGAGCTGTCGGACTGCGCCGGAGGCAGCGGGCTGACCGTCGTCGGGGTGTTCTCGGGCGGCGAGCCGGCCGCGCCCGAGTCGGTGTGCTGCGGCGCGACGGCCGGTGCACCCGCGGGCGCCGGCGCGCCGCCGTTGGCCGGAGCCGGTGCAGGGGGCGTGACCACACCCCATGGCGCGGCCGTCGTCGGCGGCACGATCGGCGGGGCGCCGGCCGAGCTCACCGAGTTCGCGTCGCTGCCGCCGACGACGTAGGTGTCGTACACGTTCTTGGTGCGCGTCACGACGCGCGGCTTCGGCGCGCCGATCGCCAGCGTCGGGGCGAACGACCCCGGACCGGCGTGATGGGAACCGCGGAATCCGAGCAGGGACGCACCACCGGTGGCGCCGAACGCGACGGTCGCCCCGCCGATCACGGCGGTGATCAGTCCGGCGGTCACGAGAGCTTTCCTGCGCTCCATGTCGAACCCCTTCGCGTCGTGCCCTGGGGGAACCATCGGCCTTTCGCCGCGCCGGTCTCAAGGGGTCGCCGCCATCTTTGGGGGCCCCTTAACCTGAATGAGGCGCGCGAACTACGTCCCGGTTCGTACCACGATGATCGGGGTCCGCTCGTCGCCCTGGCCGAGCGGGTTGTCGAGCAGCACATCGCGCACGAGCGCCGGCGGCACGGGAAAGGCCGGGCTCGTCCCGAGCACCTCGATGTTGATGTTGTTGGCATCGACGATCGCAACGGGTGCGCCGATGTGCCCGGCGATCCGGCCTGCGGCAACGTCGGGGTCGTCGGGGCCGAGCATCGCGAACTCGTCGAAGGGCTTCACCGTCGCGGGGTTGAAGCCGTCGATCTCGCTGATGCGGTGACCGGCAATGCGGTAGAAGTCGCCGCGGCGGCGCAGGAGGAGCCGGCTCAGACCGCCGAGGATCATCGCGAACAGCATGCGCCACCAACCCGCCTGCATGATCGCGACCTGCATCTTGCGCGGGTCGGAGTAGCCGACGTCGTCGGGGTGCTTCGTCACCCCCTTCACGAGCAGCCGGGCGAGCAAGCCCGGCCGCACCACCGACTGGTGGATGACCCGGCCCTGCGAGATCGTCACGAACTTCTCCGACACCGCGAGCCAGTCGCCCGGCCGGAGCAACGGCTTCACGTACTCGTCGAAGACCGGGTCGAGGGGTTCTTTGATGTGGATGAGGTGCGTCTGCACCGGGATGCGCTCGTAGCGCACACCACCGACCTCGCGCTCGCGCGCACCCGCGCCCGGGTTCGTGCTCACGCGGCGACCGCCTGATCGAGGTAGCGGCGCATCCACAGCTCGGTGACGAACACCCGCCAGAAGATGAGCCCGTCACCGGGACGGCCGGCGAGATACTCGTCCCACGAGCGCACGAGCTGCTGCTGGTCGTACAGCTCGCGGCCGGCGAGCTCGGCCGACGCGAACGTGGCGCGGATCTCGCCGGCGCGGGCCTTCATCCACGTGATGTCGGGATTCGTGAAGCCGATCTTCGAGCGGCGCAGGCGGTTCTTCTCGGGCATGCGGCCCTTCATCGCGTTGCGGTACACCGCGCGGTTCCAGCCGCCTTTGATCTTCTGGTCGATGGGCAACCCGAAGATGAACTCCACCATCTCGTGGTCGAGGAACGGCACGCGCGCCTCGATCGAGAACGCCATCGAGTTCTTGTCCTCGTAGCGCAGGAGGTCGGGCGTCGAGTACTGGAGTACGTCGCTGGCGAGCCGCTCGTTGAGGTTCTTGTGCGCGCTGAAGTGTGCCGCGGCGACGGCCGGGCCGCTCCGCAGCAGCTCGCGCGCGGTGACCTCGTTGCCCCGGCGCCCGGGGATGCGGGACCGCACGACGTCGCGGAAGTACTTCTTGTAGAGGTCCCAGCCCTTGATGATCTCGCGCGCGCCGGCGAGGTAGTGGTGTTGCGCGGCCGCCGACGACAGGTACGCGCGGAAGTACGGGATGTACCCGGCGAGCAGTTCGTCGCCGCCGTTGCCGCTCACCATCACCTTCACGTGCTCGCTCGCGAGCCGGTACACGCAGTAGTACGCGTACGGTGCCGACGCGATCGTCGGCTCTTCCTGGTACCAGATCCACTCCGTGATCTCGTTCCAGAAGTCGTTGGGCTGCGGGTACGCGTAGTGCGGGATGCTGCCGACGGCGCGTTCCACCTCGTGGATGTACTCGCTCTCGTCGATCGTCAGGCCCGGATACAGCGCCGAGAACGTGTAGAGGCCCTCGGTGTGCAGTTGTGTGCCCTCCTGCATGAGGCGCGCCATCGTCGACACGACGCCACTCGAGTCGAGGCCGCCCGACAGCGGCACGCCGACGGGAACATCGGAGATCAGGTGGCGCGCGACCACGCGGTCCCACACCTCGGCGAATTGCTGCGCGTACTCGTCGTCGCGGCGACTCGATGCGAACTCGGGGTTGACCGCGGGGTTCCAGTAGCGCTCGATCTTCACGATGCCGTCGGGACGCACGATCATCGTGTGGCCCGGCAGCAGGCGCTTGACGCCGTCGAAGAACGTGTCCTCGCCGTCGTCGTGCACCCGGAAGAGGACGAAGCGCCGCACCGCGTCGAGGTTCGGCCGGCGCGGGATCCGCGGGTCCTGGAAGATCGCCTTGAGCTCCGACGCGAAGGCGAACCCGCCCGGGCCGTCGACGTAGTAGAGCGGCTTGATGCCGAGCCG
>DATMUX010000199.1:0-3230 GCA_035563695.1 Acidimicrobiia bacterium | reverse complement strand
GTGCTCGACAGACCAGCGTGGATGTAACAGCCGGTCTTCCACGACATGCTCTCGGCTCGCCAGCCGTTGAACTCCCACGCCCGCACCATCGGGAACGCGCCGCCAGCATCGAATGCGTGATACAGCACATGATCCGCGTAGAACGGATGCGCCAACGGAGCGGTAAAGTTCGGGTCCACAGAAGCGCGTCTAGCAGCGACGTGGGATGCTGCGCAACGATGACGGTCCGGAAGCGGAGTCCGCGGTTGCGGCTGATCGAGGTGCCGACCGCCACGATCGCAGTGTGGGAATGGGACGGTGACGATCCTCCGCTCCTGCTCGTGCACGCCGCGGGCCTGCATGGCCGGTGCTGGGATCAAGTCATCGGACGGCTTCCCGCGAACCGTCGTGTCGTGGCCGTGGACTGTCGTGGACATGGCCGCAGCAGCGTTCCCGCCCCGCCATACCCGTGGTCGCACCTCGCGGCCGATCTGGCGGAAGTCATCGACCAGATGGAACTCGACCGCATCGTCGGCGTCGGTCACTCCATGGGCGGACACCTGGTCGCACGCGCTGCGGCTGCAAGACCGGCGCAGTTCGATCGACTCGTCCTGCTTGACCCAGCCATCGTCTCCCCCGAACTCCTCGACCTGATCGCGGCCGCGCAAGACCGCATCCCGCCCATACGACGACGCAGTCGATGGGCATCACCCGAAGAAATGGCGAAGCACCTCGCGAAGCGCGACGCCTTCAGGCAATGGGACCGCACGGCCCTCGCCGACTACTGCCACTACGGACTCCGGCCCGCGACCGATGGAAACGGCTTCGACCTGGCATGTCCACCCTCGGTTGAACACGCGATCTACCTCGGCCAAGCAGAACCCGACATCTACGAACGTGTGCGCTCGATCGAATTGCCCGTAAGGATCGTTCGTTGCCGGGAACGGCCCATCGGCGCAACAATGACCGACTTCTCCTACTCGCCGACATGGCCGAACCTCGTACGCGTCTTCCCGAACGCGACCGAGCAGCACTTGCGCGGCGCCCGGCACTTTTTTCCGATGGAGGACCCGAAGCTCGGAGCCGCAGTCATCGACACCGCTAGCGCATAATGCCCGCTCTGAGGCTGTCGCACCAACATCCCGGAGGTTCGGCGTTCGGGGCGGGTTGATGCCCAGGTTCGGGTTAGGCGAGGGCTGGTTTCGCTCCCCGCCAGAGCTTGAGGATGTTGTGGGTGGCAGCGATGAGCTTCCATTCGCTGCTGACCGCGTTCAGGCCTCGTCGTGCGAACCGTTTCATGCCGCGGTTGTGTTTGGTTTGCCCGAAGATCGGTTCGATCGTCGCGCATCGTTTCTTGTAGAGCCGCCTTCCTCGGCCGGTGGCGAGCTTGGCGTTCATCACAACCGCGGGAGTTGGCGGCAGGCCGCGCCGGCGCGCCTGAAGAAGCTGATCGACGCGGGATCGACCAAGCCCTAACTCCGCGGCAGCTTCGATCACCGTGATGTTGCCCTGTTCCACGCGGGTCAGTACTTCAGTTCGTTGTTCTTCGACGCGCATCTTCCGGCCGAGATCGTGGGTCTTGCCCGGCGCGATCAGCGCCTCGACGCCGGGCGTGTTCACGTTGTCTTTGCTCCAATAGCCGGCGTCAGCCAACACGACCCGAAGACGCGTTCGCGCACCCGCGCGACGCAAGTTCGCTTTGGCTCGGGTGACCATGGGCACGAACTGCCGGTCGTCGCTGCCGTCGTTGGTCACCTCGGCCGCAACGATCACCTGATCGACTGTCGCGACCGCTTGGGCGTTGTAACCCTGCACCCAACCGCCCGCGACCCGCATCACCCGACTGTCCGGGTCGGTCAAGTTCGCGACCCGCCGCGGCTTGCGGTGCTGCGCATCCGGCTTCGGTTGACGGCCCCGCAACCGCCGACCCGTCACCGCTTCGATCTCGGCTCGACGCGCCAACTGCGCCTCATACGAACGCTGCCGCTTCTCAGCTTCAAGTTCGTCCAACAGTGCACGGATCCGTGCCCGGCGACCCGAACCCCGAAGTTCGGCGGGCAACTCATCGCCGCGCGCCGAACCGTGACGTGCGTCTTCTTCAGCGTCAACGTTCGCGGCGTCTTCCAAGATCTCCTTCGCGAGCTGCTCAGCCGTCCGGTTCGCGTCGCGCGACGCGTTCGCTTCCATCCGTGTCCCATCCACCGCGACCAGCCCCGCGCGGATCAGCCCCGCACGCGCGCACAAGCCCAGCACATGACCGAACAACTCACCGAGGGCATCTTGATGTGTCGCGCGGAACCGAGCGACGGTCGCGTGATCCGGAATCTGATTCGCGGCGATCACCCGGAACGCCACATCTTCGCTGCAGCGCCGCTCGATCACCCGGCTCGATCGTTCACCGACGCAATACGCGTACACCAACAACGCGACCATCATCGCCGGGTCATACGCCGCGCCGCCTCGCCCGTCCGCCCGATACGCGGCCACGAACGCGTCGAGATCGACCTCGCCGACCACGTCCAACACGAACCACGCCAGATGGTCTGCCGGCAGCCACTCCGCCAACGACGGCGGCATCAACAACAGCTGATCGCGATCACCAGCCACGAAGTTGTACGCCATGACCCATCATCACACCGGCCCCGAAACCACGGCGCGATAGTCGAGATTCGTGCGACAGCCTCCTCTGGAGCGTTCTCGCCAAGGCCCGGCGATTCGAAGCTCGACGGATTACGTCCACCCGACCACGCCCGACTGCCCGACCCGAGGCAGCATGCCGGATCGGCAGATCTGGCGTGAGCGAAAATAACCGCGAGGATTGTTACGAGGGAGCAAGATGGCGCTATGGAGATCGCCACGGCGTTGCTCACTCCCGACTCGCCGGTGATTGAAACCGTTCTGGCGTGGCATTGGCATGAGTGGAGTGCAGAGGATGCCGACGCCGATATTGAGAAGTGGCGCGAACGACTGCGGAGTCGTTCGCGGTTGGATCGGGTGCCGTTCACGCTCGTCGCTCGGCTCGATGGCGACATTGTGGGATGTGTGACGGTCTGCGACGACGACGACAAGAGATACGCCGACCGCGGCCCTTGGCTTTCCGGGATGCTGGTGATCGGCCCTGCCCGAAATCTCGGTGTCGGTCGACGCCTGCTCCGTGACGCTGCCGCTCACGCCCGAGGCCTTGGTGCTACCGAGTTATGGCTGTACACGGCAGAAGCCGCGAGGTTCTACGAACGCTGCGGCTACCGGCT
>DATMUX010000198.1:0-2427 GCA_035563695.1 Acidimicrobiia bacterium | reverse complement strand
GCGATTCGCCGGCCGCGGCTGCACGGTTCGGCTCGATCGACGCCACGCATGAAGCATCCCACAGTCGACGGGCCGGCTCCCAAGGGCCGGGCCGATCGCTCCGGTAGCGTCGGGATCGAACGGGTTCCACCGAGAGCGGAGACACCGATGCTGTTCCTCTATCGACCCCGCCAGACCTGGATGCCCTTCGAGCGCCCGCGCAACCTCATGGCCCAGGATGCGTACAACCGCGAGCTGCAGGATCGCTACGACGCGACGCGGCGCACGGCTCCGGCGCCGCCCGCCGGGTCCGGAACGGGACGCGACGTCATCAGCACCTTGAAGGACCTCGCGCACCTCCACGATTCCGGTGCGCTCACCGACGAGGAGTTCGCGACCGCGAAGGCGAAGGTGCTCGGCGACGGCCCGGCATGATCACGGGGCTCGCGAACCTCGCGGTGAAGGTGCGTGATCTCGACGCCGCGTGCGTGTTCTACGAGGCCGCGGGCGCCGAGGTGCGCGATCGCATGCCGTGGCACGACGGCGAGCGCGCCGACGTGTACCTCGGCGCGGTCATGATCACGCTCTTCACCCGCGCCATCTACGAGGACCGCGTGTCGCTCCCCGCCGAAGGTTTCCTGCACCCGGCGTTGTTCACCGACGATCTCGATGCCGAGCTCGAGGGGCACGACGTCGTGTGGGGACCCGCCGTGGTCGAAGGCGCCTTCGGGACCCGCCGGATCGCGTTCGTGAACGCGCCGGGCGGCATCCGGCTCGAGTTCATGGAACAGCTGCGGGCGCCCTGAGGCTCGCCGGGGCCTTCGGCCCCGTCATCCCCGGCGGCGCGTGAGGTGGCGACCCGCCATCCCGAGGCGCGGCGCGCCCCGCTGCGGGCCGTGCGGCAGGAGGTCGGTCCCCCCGACATTCGCCACAACCGGCGCGGGGTCGGGCGCACCCCACCCGGACGCCGAGCCCGCAGCCGGTAGCGGTACGGGCGGGCCGAAGAGGTACACCTTCTGCGCGTCCGCCGGATGGGCCTGCGGCTGCGCGGTCCAGTGCTGTTGCAGCCGTGGGCTCGTCGCCGGCAGTGACCTCGGGACCAATGGGCGCGGCGGCGGCTTGGGCATCACCAGCGGCGGAGCCAGCTCGTGCCGCGGCGGCGCGTAGGTCCGCGAGGGTCCGGTCGAGCGGAGCGACACCCGCACGTGCCGGCGCGTCGTCTTCACGCCGATGAGCAAGAAGCACACCGCGACGGGTCCGGACACCAGGCACGCGATGCCCCACACCGACGGCGACAGCCGCCACACGCGCCGGCGATGCTCCCGCTCGAAGGTCGCGGCCTCGTGGTAGCCGAGCAGGCCGACGAGTGGTGCGACGTATGCGAAGACCAACAGTTGCACAGGCTCCCCCCTGGCGTACTGCTGGAGTATCGGCCCGGCGGATCCGAGAACTTGATCGAGCGCGCTCAACGGCGGGGCAACAAGTCGGTGGTGCCGCCGCCGAATTGGCGTTTCGGGGCCGGCGCGGGCGCGGGTGCGGGTGCGAGCCGGGGCGCAGGGACGGGCGCGGCTTCGGCGGCCGGTTCCGGGGCGGCGGGCGCGCCCGCAGCCCGCGGCGTGCGCTCGGCCAGCAATCGCCGGTTCTCGGCCGCGAGCACGTTCTTCTCGGCGATCGCCGCCTTCAGCGCGAACTGCACGACGACGAGCGCGCCGACGAGCGCGAGGACCGCGCACACGCCCGCCCAGAGGAGCGGCGAGAAGGCCGCCGCACCGAGGAGGCCGATCCCGCCGGCGCCCGCGGCCCAGAGCAATGGCCGCACGCCGAAGGGCGCCTCGCGGCAGTGCTGTTCGTAGCTCACCACCTCGCGGTAGCCGACGAGCCCGGCCGCGGCTGCAACCACCAGCGCGGGGGCGACGAACGCGGCGATCAACGCCACGGCGCCGGCCCCGCCACCCCACCAGGGCGCGAGGACGCCGAACCAGGCGTTGTCCCCTTCTTTCTCATTGGTCAAGGCTTCGGCGTATACGCCGAAGCCGACCAGTGCCGCGAGTACGACGAGCACGAGATGTGCCACTGGAGACCCCCCTCGAGTGTCTTCTACGGGATATCGGTCGCCAGGCCTCCGAACCTTGATTCCGCGAACCGGTCAAGCCGTCCCCCCGTGGCTACCGATAACGCGGTGGTATGGCCGCGCTCGTGCTCGGGGTCGTCGCGGTGGCGACGGTGGTGCTGTCCTTCGCGTTCGCCGCGCTCGCGCTCACGCTCGCCCGCCACTCCGCCCCGCCGGCATCGCCGCCGGCGCCGGCATCGGCGCCGGTCGAGGCCACCGCGACGGAGTCGATGTCGGGGTTCATCGCCGAGATCGAACGGCTGGCGGCGCTGCGTGAGCGGGGTGCGTTGACCGACAAGGAGTTCGCGACCCAAAAGGCGAAGGTCCTCGCCGGCGGG
>DATMUX010000197.1:0-2148 GCA_035563695.1 Acidimicrobiia bacterium | reverse complement strand
GACGAGATCCCGCCGTCGATGATGCGAGCCCTGGGCGCCTGAAGAAGCGCGTCGGCGCCGCGGCGCGCGCTCCTCTCGGCCGTCTAGCTCAAGCGGTCCTTCAGGAAGCCGACGGTCGCGGTCCAGCACTTCGTCGTCAAGTCGGCGTCGTAGGTGCCGAGCGCGTTCTCCTCGTTGCAGAACGCGTGACCGCTCGCCGGATGCACGTCGAACACGACGTTCTTGCCCATGTCGCGCAGCTGCCGCTCGAGGTCCTTGATCGCGGCCGGAGGGAAGAAGTCGTCCTGCTCGGCGAAGTGGCCGCGCACCGGCGCGGTGAGCTTCGACCAGTCGGGCGCGCTGTCGCCCAGCGGCGCCCCGTAGAACGGCACGGCGGCACCGATCTTGTCGCCCTGTTGCACCGCGATCACGAGGGTGAGCATCCCGCCCATGCAGAAACCGACGACGCCGATCTTCGCGCTCGTGACCGCCCGATGTTCGCGGAGGTAGTCGACCGCGCCCGCCATGTCGCGCGCGGCGCGGTCCATCGGCATGGCCGACATCAACTTCGCGGCCTTGTCCATCTCGGTGTGTTCCGCCACGTCGCCGCGGAACAGGTCGGGGGCGAGCGCGACGATCCCCTCGTCTGCCAACCGGTCGCACACCCGCTTGATCTGCGGCACGAGCCCCCACCACTCCTGCACCACCATCACGCCCGGCCCGGTGCCCGACGCGGGAAGCGCGAGATAGCCCTGGGCGGAATCGCCGTTGCTCGAGAAGCCGACCATCTCTCCCATGCGGGCGACACTATGGCGTTGCGTTCGCCGCCGGCCAGTGCGCGCTAGCGTGCCCCGCCGTGTGGCGGCGCGGACGCTCGCCGCCGTGAGGGAGCAAGACGACCAGTGGCCCAGAACCCGAACCCGCAGCTGCAGATCACGAGCTACACCGGCGTGACCCGCACGCTCGACGACTGGGCGACGGTGTTCAACCTGGCGATCATCGTGCTGCCCGACCGGCCCGAGGGCGTGCGGTTCTTGCCCGTCGTGGATCGCATCTTCGCGACGTTCGGTGACAGCGATGTGCGCACCATCGTGTGCGTGCCGACGACACCCGCGATCACCAAGCGCATCATCGGCGACGCCGCCGACCGCTGGCTCGTGTGGTGCGACCCGGAGCGTGCGTTCGTCGAAGGCCTCGGGCTCGAACGTCTCCCTGCGTTCGTGCACCTGCGGCAGGACACAACCCTCGTGAGTGTCGCCCAAGGGTGGAGCCCGACCGAGTGGCAGCGCGTCGCCGACGAGATCGCGCGCCACGGTCACTGGAGCTCGCCGATCGTCTCGGGACGCGGCGACCCCGCGCCGACACCCGGCTGGCCCATCGCATCCTGATCCCTCCTCCTCCTCGAACCTGCGTGGGGGGGCGCGGAAGTGCCCGATTCGTCACTTCTGCGCCGCCACTGACCTGGGGAAACGTGCAGGATGTGACACGTGTGGCGCATGACTAGCTAACCTGCGACCCCATGCCGCGGCGGAGCACTGGTCCCCACCGCCGTGCCGGAGCCCGCCGGCCCCGACACGTAGCCCTCGGCACGGCGCTCGCACTCCTGCTTGCGACCCTGGCCGCGGCAGCTTCGTCGACCGCGGCTTCGGCCTCGCCCCAAACCGACCTGGCGAGCGCGACCGCGCAAGCTCAACAGCTGCAGGCCCAGATCGACGCGAACAGCCAGCGCGCCGACATCCTCGACGAGCAGTACCTCCAGGCCCAAGCGGCGATCGCGAGCACGAACACGCAGATCGGCGCGACGCAGCGGAGCATCGCCACCGCCGAGGCGCGGGCGCAAACGCTGCACCGCCAGCTCGGCGACCGCGCCGCGCTGCTCTACATGGGCGCGGGCAACACCGACCCCATCGGGATGGACGCCGCGACCTTCCAGGACCTCGGGTCGCGTGCGAAGTACAGCGAAGCGGCCGCGGCCAAGGACAGCCAGATCCTCGGCGACCTCAAGGTCACCGAAGAGCAACTCCGCTCGCAGCGCCAGGATCTCCAGCGGCAGCTCTCCGTTGCCCAAGGGCAACAGCGCGCCGCGCAGAAGGCCCGGGCCGAGGTCGCGGCGGCGAACGCGTCGATGCAGACGTTGTTGGCCTCGACGAAGGCGAACATCCGGACGCT
>DATMUX010000196.1:0-3932 GCA_035563695.1 Acidimicrobiia bacterium | reverse complement strand
GACGTCGTCGTTCAAGCGGGTGAGCTCCTTCTCGCGCTGGAGCAACTCGAGCCGCGCGGTGAGCCAGTCGTCGTAGGTGCCGGTGGTGTGGTTCGTCATCGGATCGTTCCTCCTGAGGTTGGTCACGCGCTCGCGGCGGGTGCCGGGGGCGAGTCGGGGCCGGGGTCGCCACCCGTCGCGGCGACGGCGAGGCGCCCGACGTAGTAGCCCCACCCGCGGGTGTGATCGCCGACCGCATCGTCGGGCAGGCCGCGGTGCACGAGGCGGACGCGGGTCTTGTTCCCTTCGGGGTGCAGCGTGATCTCGACGGTGGTCGAGGCCGGCGGGATGGGATGCTCGTCGCCCTCCCAACCGAAGGTGAACACGAGCTTTTCGGCCGGCACGACCTCGACGAACTCTCCTGCGGCCCGGTTCCGGCCACCGACGAGCACGCGGTAGACGCCACCGCGGCGCGGATCGATCTCGGCGGCGGTACCCATCCACTCGACGTGGCGGTCGGGATCGGTCAGGTACGGCCAGATCGTCTCCGGAGCCGCGTCGATCACGATCTCACGCACGAGCTCTGCCATCACCGTTCGCCTTTCGTCGCCCTCGTCGGTCTCGTCGCCCTCGTCGCCCTCGTCGGTGTCGTGTGGGTCGTCTGTCGCTTGCGTGCTTGCGCGGCCTCGGCGACGTCGCGCAGGCGTTCGAGGCCCGAGGTCCAGTAATCGTCGAGGAACGCGCGCAGCTCGGACATCGTGTCGCGGTTCGCCCGGTACAGGCGACGAGTGCCCTCCCGCCGCTCGATCACGAGGTTGGCGTCCTTGAGCACGGACAGGTGCTGGGAGATCGCGGGCCGGCTGACGTCATCGAACCGCTCCGCGATGTCGGTCGCGGGCAGCTCCTGCGACCACACCAGCCGCAGGATCGCCCGGCGCCGAGGTTCGGCAAGCGCCTTGAGTGCCGCGTCCACCCTCAGAGCGTAACTTAAAGCTTACGTAAGTGTCAACTTAATATTGGCGTCGTGACCTCCGACTCTCGACTCCGGCGGCCAGGCGCGTGAGGCTGGGAGCGTCATCGTCCGGATCGGGGAGGTCATCGTGACGCATACCGACGCGTCTCCCGGGCCGCCGGCGCGCCACGGGCCGCCGGTCGGGCGCATCATCCTCACGGTCGTCGGCGCGTTGCTCGTCGTGATCTCGCTGGCACTCGGCGCCGCGGGCGCATTCCTGACGTGGGCGTACGCCACCCAACGCGACAGCGCGGGGTTCTTCACGTCGAACACGCAGCGATTGGAGACCGCGACCTACGCGATCACGTCGGGGAACATCAACCTGGGCGTCGAGCCCGGCAGCGACAACGGCCACGTCGATCTCGGCAACCTCGCCACCGTGCGCTTCACGGCGGCATCGGGCACGGGCCTGCCGATCTTCGTCGGGATCGGCCGTCAACGCGACGTCGAGGGCTATCTCGCGACCGTCGCCCACGACGAGATCGACCACATTCGCTTCGCGCCGTTCCGCGTGACCTACCGCCTCCTCCCCGGCGGCCCACCCGCGGGCATCCCGTCGGCGCAGCAGTTCTGGGTCGCGTCCGCGCAGGGACCCGGTGTCGAGCGCGTCGAGTGGAAGGTGCAGTCCGGTGATTGGGCCGTCGTCGTGATGAACGCGGACGCCTCACGGGGCGTCGGCGCCGACGTATCGGTCGGAGTGAAGTCGAAGTGGGTGTTGCCCGTTGCGCTGGGGCTGCTGTCCGGGTTCGCCCTCTTACTCGTCGTCGGCGCGGTCCTGCTCGTGCTCGGCGCGATCGGCCTCGGGCGGCGCGTCCCCGAAGTCGCGCACGCCGGGCCGTATCCCGTCGCGCTCGACGGCCGTTTCGATGCCGAGCTGAGCCGCTGGCTGTGGCTCGTGAAGTGGATCCTGCTGATCCCGCACTTCGTCGTGCTCGCGGTGCTGTGGCTCGCGTTCTCGGTGGTCGCGTTCGTCGCGTTCTTCGCGATCTTGTTCACCGGCCGCTACCCACGTTCGTTGTTCGACTTCAACGCAGGCGTCTTGCGCTGGACGTGGCGGGTCGGCTTCTACTCGTTCGGGGCATTCGGCACCGACCGCTATCCACCGTTCACGCTCGGCGACGCGCCCGACTACCCGGCACACCTCGAGATCCGTTACCCCGAACAGCTCTCCCGGGGCTTGGTGCTCGTGAAGTGGTGGCTCCTCGCGATCCCGCAGTACATCCTCGTCGGCATCATCGCGGGCAGCGCGACGCTCGGAACCACGGCGGTCGGCGTGCGGTACGTCACCCCGCCGGGCTTGATCGGATGCCTCGTGTTCATCGCGGTGATCGCGCTCTTGTTCGCCGGCCGCTACCCGCGCGGCATCGCGAACCTCGTGGTCGGCCTGAACCGTTGGGTGTTCCGGGTCATCGTCTACGCGTCGTTGATGACGGACGAGTATCCGCCCTTCCGTCTCGACCAGGGTGAGACCGAGCCGGCGGCCGGTGAGGCGGCGCTGCCGCAGTAGCAGGAACCGTCGCGGGCACCGAGTCAGGGCGAGGACTCGGCTTCGCCGGTCAACGCGGCAACGCGCTCGCGCACGCGCGCGCGGCCGGCCTGTGCGCGCGCGAGCGCGGCCGGTTGCGTCTCTTCGAGCCGGCGCAACGCGTCGAGCGCACGCCGGCGCTCGAACACCTCCCACCACCGCAACGCGACCATGCCGCACGCCGCGCCCGAGAGCGTGACCGTGAGCGAACGCCGCCACCCGATTCGCCTCGCGAGGACTCCGGCCTCCGCCGACCACACGACCGGGCACAAGAGCGTGCCTCCGACGCCCTTCACGGTCGCCTGCCACGCCTCGTTCCGTACGCGGCGTCCGGCGAGACCGATCACCGCGAGCACGGGCGCGTTCACGCCGAGGCCGAGCGCCGCCGGCGCCGCGAGCGCCCCGAGTTCGACGTCGAGCGTTCGCCGCTCCCGCGGCGCGGGCGCCTGCAGCGGCCCCGGGCGCAACCCGCCGACGCCGAGTTGCTCGAGATCGTCGACGTGCTCGTGCACCGCGGCCTCGAGCGACCGGTACTCCGCGCTCGAGTCTCCGCCCGCGAGATCCAGCGCGGCCGCGAGCGCGCGCCGCACGACGTTGCGCCGCGCGAAGGGATGGCGCACCGCGCCGTCGGCCCTGCCGGCGAGCGAGAAGGCCGCCGCCCGGTTCAACAGCCGGGCTTCGTCGTGCGAGCCGTGATTGACCGTCGCCTCGGCGAGCCGGTCGGCGAGCAGATCGGTCACGACCCGTACCGCCTTCGCCCGGTCGGCGCGATAGGCCGCGGTCCAATCGTCGATCTCGATCGGCTCGCCGAAGTGGACCTCGGCATCCGACCGGAACCGTCCCCGCGACTCGTACACGAGCCCGACGGGGACGATCACGACTCCGGAAATGCCGGCGTCGGCGGCGGCTCCGAGAGCGATGCGCGCCGCGCCGGTCTTCAGCGGCAGCAACGCCGGCTCGAGGTGCATCTCGCCCTCGGGGAAGATCGCGAGGTCCTTGCCGGCCGAGAGCGCAGTGTTGCAGGCGTCGAACGCCGAGAGGTTCCGGCGCGCCCCGCCGCCGTCGCGCAGTCGATGGATCGGCACGACCCCGCCGAAGTCGAACAGCGCGCGCACAGACGCGTGCTTCCACCATGTCGCAGCCGCAAGGAAGTGCGGAAACGCGGGCATCTTGGCAATGATGAGCGCGACGTCGGCGAGGGCGTTGCCGTGATTGGCCGCGAAGATCACCGGTCGATCGGCCGGCACACGTTCCGCCCCGGTGACGTTCACGTCGCGGTAGAACACGGCGGCCGCACTCCGAGCCCAGGTTTGGAGTATCCGGTACGACGGCGGGACGCGTCGACGCGAAGTCCGTGAACGGGGCATCACACGCTCGCCTCGAACTGTCGATCGAGCACCGCGATCGGCTCGTTCT
>DATMUX010000195.1:0-4013 GCA_035563695.1 Acidimicrobiia bacterium | reverse complement strand
CCCGGCACCGTTCGGTGCCGGGCCGTCGGCCGCTCTTCCCGCCGGCGAGCTACAGCGCGTCCTCTCCCGTCTCCCCGGTACGGATGCGGATGGCTCGTGCGACCTCGGTGATCCAGATCTTCCCGTCACCGATCTTGCCGGTGCGGGCCGCGTCGGCGATGACGTCGGCGATCTTGTCGGCGTTCGAGCTGTCGCACAGCACGTCGACCCGGACCTTGGGCAGGAAGTCGACCCGGTACTCCGAACCTCGGTACACCTCGGTGTGTCCTCGTTGACGCCCGAAGCCCTGGCAATCGGCGATGGTCATGCCGGTGATGTCGATCTCCTTGAGCGCGTTCGTCACCTCCTCGACGCGGTGAGCCTTGATGATCGCTGTGACAACGTGCATCGCGTTCTCCTATTCGCCCACGCTGATCGACGGTGCCGGTGTACCCCTCGGTACGGGAATGCTCCCCGACTTACCCGAAGGGATCGCCGAGTAGCCCATGTAGGCGAACTCGGGGTGGAACGCGGGCGCGCCGTGCTCGACGATGTCGAGACCCTCGAGCTCGTGGTCGGACGATATCCGGAGCACGCCGAGCGCCTTGACCGCGTACATGACGAGCAACGCGATCACGAAGGTGCACGTGCAGATCACGACGCTGCCGAAGATCTGGAACTGCAATTGGTGGAAGCCACCTCCGTAGAACAGGCCCTTGAACGCACTCGATGGGTCCGGTCCCGTCGCCGTCGGTGCGCCGTACTGGCCGGTGGCGAACAATCCGAGCGAGATCGTTCCCCAGACTCCGGCCAGGCCGTGCACGGGCCACGCCCCGATCGGATCGTCGATACGCAGGTGCTCGAGCAGGTCGACTCCCGCGATCACGACGACGCCCGCGATCGCACCGATACAGATGGCCCCGAAGGGCGACACCCAATAACACGGACACGTGATCGCGACCAGTCCCGCCAGGAATCCGTTGATCGAGATGCCCGTATCCCACTTGTGTGCCCGGGGATATGCCACGAACATCGCGACCAGTCCGGCCGCGGATGCCGCGAGCGTGGTGTTGGTGGCGACCCGGCCGATGCCCTCGTAGTCCATGGCCGACAGCGTCGAGCCCGGGTTGAACCCGTACCAACCGAACCACAGGATGACGCCGCCGACCGCCGCGATCGCCATGTCGTGGCCGGGCGGCATGCCGCCACCGTCACGCTTGAACTTGCGGCCGATGCGCGGCCCCAGCACGATCGCCCCGGCGAGGGCGATGAACCCGCCGATCGAGTGCACGACCGTCGAGCCCGCGAAGTCGTGGAACGGCGTCTTCATCGTGGCGAGCCAGCCGTCGGGCCCCCAGACCCAGTGGCCGAGGATCGGGTAGATGAAGCCGCTGACCATGACGCTGTAGATCAGGTCGCCGCCGAACGCGGTCCGCCCGACCATCGAGCCGGTCGTGACGGTGCTGCACGTGTCGGCGAACGCGTACTGGAACAAGAAGAACGCGAGGAACGCCACACCCGTCGACCCGTACGTGGTCGGTGCCCCGTGCAGGAAGAAGTACTGGTGGCCGATCCACCCGTTCCCGGATCCGAACATGAACGCGAAGCCGAACGCCCAGAACAGGAGTGCACACAGACACGTGTCGGCGATGCACGAGATCATGACGTTCGAGACCTCACGGGTCCTCGCGAAGCCGGCCTCGAGGAACATGAAGCCGGCCTGCATGAAGAAGACGAGGAACGCCGTCACGAGCGTCCACGTCGTGTTGATCGGGTTGATGGTGTCCTTCGCCGTCACGGCCGGCGTGGTCTGGCGGAGCATCGTTGCCCCGACCTTGGTATCGAGGTACCACGTGATGGCCCACATCGCGAGCACCACGAGGCCCAAGCCGAGCATCTTTCCGCCGAGATAGGCGCCAAAGGCTTTTTGCCGCTCCCGGTCTCTGATATTCACGCGCAAGGTAGTGATCATGAGTCGAGAAGGTACGGGCGGTGTGTTGCCGCTTCGTTCGCCGCAGATGACGGCTGTTGGTCATGCACATGTCCGAGATGCGACGGATCTCTGACAAAATCCTGACACCACTACCATCGGACCCGGCATGCTGACCATCGACGAAGTCGAGCTGCTCCCCGACTCCGACCAGCACAAGCTGCTGGCCGCGACCTTGGAGCGCGTGAACCGGGCAAGCAACGCGGCGCGAGCGGCCGCGCTGCAGCACAACACCTTCGCAGGCGCGGCGCTGCGCGAGGTCGTGAAGGACGAGGTCGAGCGGGCCAAGCTGCCGGACGGCTTCGTTCGCCCGGTGCTCGACCGCGTCGCCGCGTCGCTGAAGCGCCGCGCGGGCAAGCAAGCGAAGTTCTCCACCTACCAGTCGCTCGCGATGCCGGCGTCCGCGTTCAAGTGGGCGGCCGCGGCCGATCGCGTCACGATGCTCACTGCATCGGGTCGCCGCACCGTCGCCGTGCGCGTCGACCGCTCGCGCGGCGACCTGCGCCCGCCGCTCTCCGGCCGGCCGGCCGCGCTCGTGTATCGCAACGGCGAGTTCGAGCTCTGGGCGACCGACGTCGAGCGCAAGAGCGACGACGACTAGCTGTTCGCGTTCAGACCGCGAACGGCCGCTGCATCGCCGGCTCGACGAGCAGCGCCTGCGCGGCGCGTCCGATCACCCCGCGCGCGTCGTACAGCCGGGTCTCGGCGAGGCCGACGCCGTGCGGCTGGGCCCACGCGCCCGACTCGAGCCCGACCCAGTCGCCCGCAGGGTGGCGGTGCACGTGCACGGTGAGCTCGGGATTGATCGCGGTCGCGCTGGTCATGCGCACGGGATTGCCGACGCCGCTGCCGAAGTCGGCGGCCGCGGCGACGCGCGAGAACGGCGACGCGTGCTCTCCGGCGATCACCTCGCAGCGCAGCCGGATCCACGCCATGCCCGGCCCGGGTTCCGTCCACGTCCCGCGCACCATGCGCACGTCGTTCGCGGTCCAGTAGCCCACTGCGTCGGCCGTGAACGGGAAGAGCGTCGCCGGCTGCGCGTCGGGGCCGGGCGGCGCATCGATGTTCGGCTGCACCGATCCGGTCGTATCGACCTCGTCGACGCGGATGCGCAGTGCCGTGGCGTGCGCGACCTCACGCTCGTCCTCGTCGCGCAGTGACGCTTCGAGCCACTGCACCTTCTTGCCGGGCCGCATTGTGCGCACGTGCAACTCGAGCGGAGCGAGCGGAACAGGGCGCAGCAACTCGACGGTAAGGCGGGCGACGAACGACGCGGGACCGGGGTCGTGACGCTCGCACGCGACCGCGAACAGCGCCGCGGGCGCACCGCCGTGCAGCGCACCGAAGTCCCAGGGGCCGCGGGCCAGCGGTGTCGGCACGTACCGTCGCCCGTCCCGTTCGAAGAGCGCGCGGTACCGCGCGATCGGGTCATCCACGGCGCGCATCGTAGGGTGACCCGAAATCCTCCCAACAGTTGGGAGCGTGATAGGCGTTATACGCCCACGATCCTCCCAACAGTTGGGAGCGTGATAGGCGCTATACGCCCACGATCCTCCCAACAGATGGGAGCGTGATGGGCGCTATACGCCCACGATCCTCCCAACAGATGGGAGTGTGATGGGCGCTATACGCCCACGATCCTCCCGACAGATGGGAGCGTGATGGGCGCTCAGGTCCAGCGGGGCAGGCGGCGCAGGTAGCCGAGCATCGCGGCCGTCGTCTCGGCCGGCCGCTCCTGTTGCGTCCAGTGCCCGCAGTCGGCGATGACGACCCGCTCCAGATCGGGCACCCGCTCCTCCATCCCCGCGGTCATCGCCGGCGTGAGCACGGGATCGTCCGCCGCCGAGATCATCAGGCACGGCACGTCGACGGTACGGGCGGCGATCGCCGCGGTGAGCTCCCAGTTGCGGTCCATGTTGCGGTAGTACTCGATCGGCGGTGTGAGCGCGCCGGTGGGACGGAACGCGTCCTTGTACACGTCGAGCACGGCCGGCGGGAACGCGTCGGCGTTCTTCGTCGTCGCGCCGAAGATCATCTCGACGAA
>DATMUX010000194.1:0-5029 GCA_035563695.1 Acidimicrobiia bacterium | reverse complement strand
CACGGCCAGGCCCGATCCGCAAGCAATATCGAGCAGAGCCGTCGCCGGTCCGATCTCGAGCCGCCCGAACACAGCGAACAGCACGTCGATCGCATAGTGCTCGTGGAGGCACGACCAGTCGTTCGCGTGGCTACCCCACGCCGCACCCGCGTCGCGCCAATCGTGCGGGGGCGCTGCCTCCGTTCGCTGCGACTCGCCGCCGGTGGTCACCACGGCCGTGATCGTGCCCGCGTGCGGTGCCGAGGGTCCTGAAGATCGGATGGAGATTCACCGGACGGCATCGTCAGGTGAACTCCACGTCGCCTTCAAGACTCGGTCCGCCTCGATACCCGAGTGTGGTCACCGGCACGGCAGAGCCGCTGCACGAACCAGGAGCACCACATGACCCAGACCGACTCACGGGCCGTCGACAATGGCGTGAACATCGAGGCGCTGCACGGCGCCAAGCAAGCGCTCACCGATGCGCCCGAAGCGGCGCAGTTCCAGTGGAGGGCGCGCTGCGAATGGGTGAACGGCACCCACAGCCGCTCGACGATCACCGACTTCGCGGGTCTCGGGCAGCAGCACGCGCACCGGCAGGCCTTCGCGATCGAGGCCGATCACCCGCAGGTCTTCGCGTCCGAGGACAATGGCGCGACGCCGCCCGAGATCGTCCTCGCCGCGCTCGCATCGTGCTTGACCGCAGGTGTCGCGACGGTCGCGACGAACCGCGGGGTGCAGCTCCGTTCGGTCACCGCGACGCTGCAAGGCAGCATGGACCTGCAGGGAATCCTCGGCATCGACGGTGACGTGCGCAACGGCTTCGACGCGATCGACGTCACGTACGAGATCGACGCCGATGCGTCGCGTGCCGACCTCGAAGCGATCGTCGCGCAGTCGCAGAAGCGCTCGGCCGTGTTCGACATCGTCACCAACCCGACGACCGTCCGGGTCGCGCTCGCCTGATCCGCCGGCGATCGAGACGGGAGGGGTCGGCCGTGCACGTGCCGGTCGTGATCGTGGGCGCCGGTCCCGCGGGTCTGGCGATGAGCCATCACCTCGCGGGGGCCGGCATCGACCACGTGGTGCTCGAGCGCGGGCAGGTCGCCAACTCGTGGCGGAAGGAGCGGTGGGACTCGCTGCGCCTGCTGACGCCGAACTGGATGACCGCGCTGCCGGGCCATTGCTACGGCGGCGAGGCACCGGATGGATTCATGACGGCGCCGGAGACGGTCGCGTTCCTCGACGACTACCGGCAATCGTTCCAACCGCCCGTGCTCGAGGATGTGACGGTGGAATCCGTTCGGCCTCGCGGCGCGGGATTCGAGGTGCGCGCGCCGGGTGCGCGCTGGAGCTGCGACGCGGTCGTGGCCGCGACGGGCGGCTCGAGCGAGTCGCGCGTACCTCCGTTCGCCGGTGACCTGCCGCATCGTCTCGACCAGCTGACCGCGTTGGACTACCGGCGTCCCGGCCAGCTCGCGTCGGATGGTGCCGTTCTCGTCGTCGGTGCATCGGCATCGGGTATGCAGATCGCCGACGAGCTGTGCGCCGCGGGCCGCGATGTCACGATCGCGGTCGGCGAGCACATACGGTTACCCCGCTCGTACCGAGGGCGCGACATCTACGAGTGGCTCGATCGCATCGGCCAGCTCGACGAGCGCTGGGACGAGGTCGACGAGATCGAACGCGCACGCCGTCATGCGTCGGTGCAGGTCGTCGGCAACGACGAGCGGCGCGACCTCGATCTCAACGCGTTACGCGACCGTGGCGCACGTCTCGTCGGTCGCTTGATGGCGATCGACGGAACTCGGGGATTGTGCTCGGGCGCGCTGACGAACCTGGCGAAGAACGCCGACCTCAAGCAGGTACGCCTCCTGCGGCGCATCGACGAGTTCGTCGACGAGCACGGCCTGGGAGATGCCGTCGGCCCGCCGATCGAGCCGTCGCCGACGATCGTCGGCGACCCGGCGACCGAGCTCGATCTCGCGGCATTCACGACCGTGATCTGGGCGACCGGGTACCGGCCGCGGTACGCATGGCTGCCCGCCGAGGCGTTCGACCGCCGTGGTCGCGTCGCACACGACGGCGGCGTTGCCGCGCGTCCCGGCCTCTACCTGCTCGGCCTCCCATTCCTGCGCCGCCGGCGCTCGAACCTCATCTCGGGGCTGGGTGTCGACGCGGGGGAGCTGGGCGTGCACCTGCGCTCCCACCTCGACGATGTGGCACGCCGCCGCGTCACGCTCATGTCGTCGTGACCGGGCGCGTCACGGGAGACCGAGCAGCGCGCGGCGAGTGCGCAGCACGATCTCCTCGACGGGACACGACGCGCCTATCTCACGCAGCTCCTCGGCTCGCGCCGCGCCGAGCCGGCTGATGAGATCGTCGCGCGCGGCGAAGACGACGTCCTGGAGGATCGACGTCATCGGCGCGACGCCGAGCGTCGCGTGGGCTTCGATCGCACCGAGCACTTCGACGGCGAGCTCGGCCTTGTCGATGCGGTCCAGCGCGATCACGCAACGTGCGAGCGTGTGCCACTGCTGGGACCACTCGCCCGCTCGGTACCAGAGTGCGACCATCTCGGCGAGACCGGCGCATCCTTCGTCGACGTCGCCGCGCGCCACGAGCAGGCCGCTGGCCTCGGTACGTGCGAACGCGCTGATCCAGCGGTTGCCGGCGGTGCTCGCGATGCGGTCGGCAGTGACGAACGCGTCGAGCGCGTCCGACTCCGCGCGGCTCGCGAAGGCCTTGGCGACTGCGGCCGACGCGAGGTCGGTGGGGCACCGCGTGTGCTGCGCGTGACGATTGGCGCGCTCGACGAGGAGCCGCGCCTCGTCGGTCAGCCCCTCGGAGTTCAACCCGACCGCGGCCATGTAACACGCGTGCACGAGCCGCGACTCGTCGCCCGAGGCCTCGGCCAGCTCGATCTGGCGTCTCGCTTCCGCGTTGCCCGGCTCGGCCCGGCCGACGGTGTAGAGCACGTTGCCGAAGACGCGCTCGGCGAGACCGCTCGGCTCGACCCCGAGCACGTCCTCGAGGCGCCGCGACTCGTGCGCGAGGGACATCGCAAGATCGAACTCACCGCGGACCCACGCTCCGTACGCGCTGATCCCGGTCAGCAGCGGCGCGAGCGGATGCTCCGACGCGCCCGGCGCCCGGCACGCCGCATCCGACCAGGCGAACACCTCGTACCGCATCGCCCGCATCGCGAACTCGCGGATCGCACCGATGAGTCCGAACGCGGCGTCGAGCGCGCCGACCTCGAGCGCGAAACGCTGGGCGGCGCGCAGGTCGGCAAACGATGATTCCGCGCGCGCAACCCAGCGCGCTTCGTCGGGTCCCTTCAACTCGCGCTCGATCGAGGCGGCCAGCGCGGCGAAATGGTCGGCGTGCGTCGTGAACAGCCCGACTGCTCGCTCGTCGGCAAGGCGCGTTCGACCGTACTCGCGCAGCGTCTCCAACAGCTCGTAACGCGTCGCGCCGCCGGACTGCGGCCGCACGGCGAGCATGGAACGCTCCGTGAGCCGCGTGAGCACGTCGAGGGTGTCGTCACTGCGACTCATCGCCTCGGCCGAGGCCAGGTCGAACGAGCCCGCGAACACCGAGAGCGCCGTGAAGAGGTCTTGCTCGTCAGGTTCGAGCAAGTCGTACGACCAGCTGATCGCGTCGCGCATCGTGCGGTGGCGCGGGTCGCCGCCGCGCCGCATCGCCTTGAGCAGCCCGAAGCGCTCGTCGAGGCGATGTGCGATCTCGGCGACACCGATGGCGCGAGCGCGCGCCGCCGCGAGCTCGATGGCGAGGGGGATGCCGTCGAGGCGCCGGCAGATCTCGACGATCACCGGTGCAGTCGCCTCGTCGATCACGAAGCTCGGGTCGGCGGCACGGGCGCGCGTGGCGAACAGCGCGACCGCCGGGATCGTCATCGCTTTTCGTCGGGCGTCACACCCGTGTCGGCCGCGGTCGACAGTGGCTCGACGGACCAGAGTTGCTCTCCGGCGACGGCGAGCGGCTCCCGGCTGGTCGCGATGATCGATACCGTCGGGGCTTCCCGCAAGATGCGGCTCACGAGGGCGGCGACCGGTTCGACGAGGTGCTCGCAGTTGTCGAGCAGCAGCAATGTGTCGCGCGGCCGGAGCATCTCGACGATCGCATCGTCGATCGAGCTCCGGCGCCGGACGTTGACGTCGATCGCGGTCGCGAAGGCCGCGTTGGTCGCCTCCTCGTCGATCACGCTGACGAGCTCGACCACATGAACCCCGTCGGCATAGCCCGACGCGGCAGTGCGTGCGAGCTCGAGCCCCAGCGCGGTCTTGCCGACACCGCCCGGGCCGACGAGCGTGATCAGACGATGGCGCGACAGCGCGTCGACGAGCACCGCGAGGATCGCCTCGCGGCCGATCAGCGGCTGGATCGCTGCGCCGAGGCCGGCGATCGCCGCCGGCATCGTCGCGGCGGTCGTCGTCGCAGGCGGCTCCGCCGGACCCGTGACCGTCTCGACCGGCGCGATGAACTCGTACCCCTTGCCGTGGACGGTGCGGATGATCGCCTGACGCGTCCCGTCGTCGTCGACCGCCTGGCGGACCGCTTTGATGCGTGTGGTCAGAGCCGACTCGCTGACGAAGCGATCGCCCCACACTTCGTCGAGCAGCTCCTCCTTGCGCACGACGCTGCCGCGCCGTTGCACGAGGCAGGCGAGGACGTCGAATGCCTGCGGTTCGAGCCGGACTTCCTGCCCGTCGCGCCGCAGCACGATGCGGGCCAGGTCGAGCTCGCAGTTGGCAAACCGCAGGATCACGGCGCCTCCGACAGCCTTGCGACGGGGGCACCATTGTGGCCGACGGAGGTGCCGGGCACGTGCCGATCTCGCTCGCATAGGTTCCCGTTCGTGCGGCGTCTCACCCGCAAGCCGTGGTTCGGCCCGAAGCGGTACGTGGGTTGGGGTTGGAGCATCTCCTCGTGGCAGGGAGTAGTGGTCACCGTGCTCGCGGTCGCGCTGATCGTTCTCGCGTTGACGGTGCTCGGTCGGGGTGCGGCCGGATGGGCCGCCGTGGTG
>DATMUX010000193.1:0-3549 GCA_035563695.1 Acidimicrobiia bacterium | reverse complement strand
CGCCGCCGCCCGCCGTGCGCACGCCCTCGGCCCGGCACCGCCCCGCGCCGAGATCGGCGCGATCGAGATCGAGCTGCGCGAGCTCACACCGAGTACGCGTGACGCGCGCGCCGGGGTGCCCGACCGCGCATCACGCGCTTCCTGAACTCCGTCTACGACCCGTCGACCACGACCCAACCGTGCATGCCGTAGGCGAAATGGCCCGGCAGATGACACGCGAACATGAACCGTCCCGGTTGGTCGAAGACGTAGAAGGTCTCTCCGATGTCGTTCGGGGCAACCGAGACCTCGCCCGGGATCGGCGGGTGCGTCGACTCGGTGCCGTGCTCGTGACGCGCGTGCACGCTCGCGTCCCCGACGATCAGCTCGTGATGGATCGGATCGTCGTTGTGCACGAGGAACCGAACGGTGGTCCCGGTGTGCACCCGCAGCGTCGAGAACGAGAAGTGGCTGTAGTGGATGTGCACGTCGACGGTCACGAGACCGGGGCCGAGTGCACGCGGGGTGTCGGCGCGCGCGGCGTCGCCGGCTGCGTAGGCGCCGAGCGCGGTGACGACGGCCGCCGCCACCGCCACCGCGCTCCGGGCGATCCAACTCACGCGGCCGCTCCCAGCCCGGGGCGGCGGCGGCCGAACATGCCGGCCGCGCCGAACGTCAGCAGACCCACCACGGCCGCAATGCCTAGCGGCCACAAGTCGCGCCCCGCGTGCTCGAGGATCGGTCGCGCCGCGGCGGGGCTCACCCCGGTGTCGGCGAGGCGCGGCACCGAGCCCGCGTGGGTCGACACGGCGAGGTCGTAGCTCAACAGTCCGGCCGGCACGTCGAGCCGCAGATACGTGAACCACATGCTCTGCGGCACCCAGCCCATGTTCTTGTCGGAGCGCAGGTCGGACAGCAACAACGGCGAAGCCTGCTCGTTGCGCAGCAGGCTGAGCCCCGGACCGCCCGCGAGCAGCTTCGGCTGCGTGTCGGTGAGCAGGAACACGCCGGCGTCGACGACCGCGGCCCGGTCGAGACCGAGGCTGAGGATGTGCAACGGTACCCACGGCTCGCGGGTCGGGATCGTGACCATGATCGGCGTCCCGTCGCCCGTGTTCTGCCGGAGGTCGCGCGCCCGGGAAGCGTCGAACCGCGCCGCCATGAAGATCGGGCTGCGCCGGCCGTAGAAGTCGAGCATCGCGGGCGCGTCGGGCGTGAGCAGGAACCCGTGGTCGACCGCCCACTTCCCGACGGCCGCTCCGCCACCCTTCAGGATCGTGATGTCGAGCGCGTCGATCTGTGTCTGGAGGAGCACCTGAGCGGAGTCGAGCGCGCTCGCCGCGGCCTTGAACTCCGCGTTTCCGGGTTCGGGCGGCGCGACCTCGCGTTCCAGCCGTTGCAACGTCCAGCTCCCGCCCCGCTCGACCTTGGTGGGCACGCCGGGCAACGGGACGATCGAGCCGACCTCCTTGCCCTGCCCGCTGAACTCGAACGACGTGACGTAACGCTCGACCCCGTCGTGGTACGCGGCGAGCGTCGTCGTCCTGGTGAGACGAATCGTCCCGTTCTCCCCTACCAGGCCGCCGCACGCACCCGCGGGCGCGGCCGCCAGCGTGACGACGAGCGGCACGGCCGCGAGCGCGGCGGCGCGAGCAACAGTTCGACCGATGAGCTGCATGATGAACCCTCCGCATCCGGCGATGACTCGCGGTATGCGGGTTCCGACGACCGACGTGGCGCCCGCGGTTCCCGGAAATCTCGCGACGGCGTGACGCGACTACGTTTCCGCGTCGTGAAGGAGCTCACGCATCCCGATTGGGTCCGGCGCCTCAACCTCTTCGGCGACGCGGTTGGAGACCCTCGCGCCGTCGTCCCGCTCGACCCCGACACAATGCTCGAAACCGCGCGCGCGACGACCGGCCTCCACGATCTCGGCGAAGCGGCGTGGCCCGGGTGGGAGGACACCTACCGCCGACTGCTCACGGCGATCGACGTCGAGAGCGACCTGCATCTGCTCGGTCGGGTCGCGACCCGCGCCGAGACGGTGCGCGTGCTGCAGACGTGGCTGCGACTCCAGCGCGCGTGGGAAACCACGCCCGCGCTGCTCGCCGAAGCCGTCGATGCACCGCTCTTCGTCGTGGGCCCGCCTCGCACCGGCACGACGATCCTGCTCGAGCTCCTCGCGCTCGACCGGAGCCTGCGCGCCCCCCTCGCGTGGGAGGCGTTGTACCCGCTCCCGCTCGAACCCGACCCGGCTGCCGATCGCGCGCGGCGGCTGCAGCTGTCGGAGTGCGAGCAGGAGTTCTGGGCCGACATCCATCCCGAGTTCATGACCATGCATGAGCTCGCGAGTGACCTGCCCTGCGAGTGCGTGCACTTCCTGATGTACGACTTCGCGGGACCGTACTGGTCGATGCTGTACGACGCGCCGAGCTTCACCGGATGGCACCTCGAACACCTCGAGACACTCGACCGCGTGTACGCGCTCCACCGGCGCATGCTGCAGACGTTCCAGCACTCGCCCGGAGCGCCCGGAACTCCCGGAGGCGCGTCACCGAAGCGGTGGCTCTTGAAATCACCCGGCCACCTGCAGACGTTGCCCCAGCTGTTCGCGCAGTACCCCGACGCCCTGGTCATCCATACGCATCGCGATCCGCGCCGGTTCATCGCGTCGCTCGTCAGCCTGCTCGCGGTGCTGCGCTTCACGCGCAGCGATCGCGTCGACGTCGCGGGGCTCGGCGCGGCCATGCAGTTCACGTACGGCCTGTTCCTCGACCAGGTGATCGACCAGCGCGCCGATGGAACCATCCCGAACGATCGGATCGTCGACAGCCATTTCCTCGACCTCATGGCCGACCCGGTCGCCGCGCTGCGCCAGGTGTACGAGAGGCTCGATCTCGCGTGGCCGAACGGCCACGACGACGCGATCCGCGCGTATCTGGCGTCGAAACCGCAAGGCAAGCACGGCGCGCACAGTTACTCCTTCGCCGACGTCGGGCTCGACGAGGACGCGGTGCGCGCGACGTTCCGGCACTACGTCGAGTACTACGGCATCGTCGAGGAGTAGCGCGCTATCCGGCGAGCGTGTCGAACGCGACGACCTCGGCCTGCGGCGTCGCGATCTCGCCTTCGGGCAGGAAGTATCGCCAGAACACCATGCCGAACGGCCGGCCCTCGGTGTCGAGCCAGTTCGGCACGCCGGGGTCGCGGTGCGCGATCACCATGCGGAACGTTCCGTCGGCCTCGAGCCGGGTCTGCGCGCGGTTGAGCGACACCTGCCGGTGTGCGTAGTCGTACGTCTGCAGGTGCCGGTTCCACAGCGAGACGTTGGCGCACCGGCACTGCGGCCACCGGCCGGTCATCACGAGCGCGTCGTCGGGACCGAGCACGTACGGCGCCATGCTGTAGGCCGCGTCGAACGCGGCGAGCGCGTGATGACCCGGCGTGACCGGCGCCGGGAACCGGTTCGGCTCGCGCGACACGAACGCGGGCTGGTCGCCTTCGCCGGGACGCGTCTGTTCCAATGACCGCGACCGGATGTAGTTCGTCACTCGTCGCAGCCCCGCCGCG
>DATMUX010000192.1:0-2487 GCA_035563695.1 Acidimicrobiia bacterium | reverse complement strand
GTCCTCGACCGAGCCGAGCGCGCGGGCCAGTCGCTCTCGCGCCTCTATTCGTCGCTGGGCGCGTTCGCGGTGCTGGCCGGCATCCTGTTGCTGGTCAACATCTTCTTCATGCTCGCCGACGAGCGGAAGTCGGAGCTCGGCATGTTGCGCGCCGTCGGCTTGAAGCGTGGGTCACTCATCGGCGCGTTCGCCGCCGAGGGATGGTGTTACGCGATCGTGTCGGCGATCGCCGGCACGTTCGTCGGGCTCGCCCTCGGTCGTGCCCTCATGGCTGCAGCGGCAAGGTTGTTCGCGTCGCGCACCACCGACACTCGCCTGACCCTGCACTTCTCGTTCCAATGGGCGAGCGTGCAGCGCGGTCTCGTGATCGGCTTCGTCATCGCGCTGGCGACCGTGCTCTTCACGAGCGTGTGGCTGAGCCGCTTCAACATCATCCAGGCGATCCGCGACATCACCGAGCCGGCCCGCCGGCGGCCACGGCGGCGGTCGTCGCTGCTGGGCCTGGTATGCGCGGTGCTCGGCCTCCTGATCACGGGCGCGGCGGTCGCGACGTCGTCGTTCTTCGCGTTGATGCTCGGACCAGTGCTCGTGTTCGTCGCCCTGGCTCCGACGCTCGCGCGCAACATGCCGCGTGTCGCCGCGACGTCTGCCGTCGCGGCCGCGGTCCTCGTCTGGGCGGTCGCCGCGGTACCCGTCGCGCTCGCGCTCGACGCGAACATCGACGTGATGTTGTTCGTGGTGCAGGGCCTCGTGCTCGTAGGCGCGGCCGTCGTGCTGGTCGCGCAGCACCAAGAAGCGATCGGTCACGCGATCGGCGCGGTCGCGAAGCGGTCGTTGCGGGTGCGACTCGGACTCGCGTACCCGCTGGCGCGGCGGTTCCGCACCTCGATGACGCTCGGCATGTTCGCGCTCGTCGTGTTCATCCTCGTGATGGTGTCGGACTTCTCGGCGATGTTCTCGAGCCAGCTCGGCTCGTTCACGCGCGACGCTTCGGGCGGGTTCAATGTCGTCGCCGAGTCGAACCCGACGAATCCCGTGCCGTTCGCGACGCTCGCGCGCGGCGCCGACGTGCGATTCGTCGCGCCGATCAGCACCGTCGTGACGCAGGTGGTGCAGGCGCCCGGGCTGACCGACACGCGCGAGTGGCCGATCACGGGCTACGACAGCCGATTCGTCGACCACGGTGCACCGGCCCTCGACGACCACGGTGCTTACCCGTCCGACGCCGCCGCGTACCGGGCGCTGCTGACCAACCCGTCGCTCGCGATCGTCGACAAGTTCTTCCTCGCGGGCCGGGCCGGGCCGCCGCGCACGAACGTGAAGATCGGCGACCGGTTCACGGTGCAGGATCCGGTGACCGGCCGCACGCAGGTGCTCACCGTCGCCGCGCTCGCCACGAACGACGTGTCCGACAACGGCGTGTACGTCGGCCTACCGGCACTCCGATCGCTGGCCGGGGCCCGCGCCGTCCCGAACCGTGCCTACCTCGACGTCCGCGATCCCGACACCTTCGCCGCGACCTTCGCCGGCCGCTATCTCGAGAACGGCGGGCAGGCCGAGACGGTCCGCCACGTCGTGCAGACGCAGATGTCGCAGCAACAGCAATTCTTCCTGCTGATGCGCGGCTACCTCGCGTTGGGATTGATCGTCGGGATCGCGGGCATCGGCGTGATCATGGTGCGGGCGGTGCGTGAACGCCGGCGGCAGGTCGGCGTGCTGCGCGCGCTCGGCTTCCAGGCCGCGGCAGTTCGTGGGGCGTTCGTCGTCGAGTCGGCGTTCGTCGCCGTCGAGGGTGTGCTCATCGGGACGGTGCTGGCGCTCGTGTGCGTGTGGTCGATCACGCAGACCGACGCGTTCGGGGCGAACATGGTGTTCACCGTCCCATTCACGTCGATCGCGGTGCTCGTCGTGGGGACGCTCGCGATCTCGCTGCTCGCGACCGCCGCGCCCGCGCGCGCCGCGGCGCGTATCGAGCCCGCCGTCGCGCTCAGGCTCGCCGACTGACGATCACCGCGAATTTGCGTGACAGAACCACCTCCGCGGTGGTTTTGCCACGCAAGCTCGCGTTTTCGGGTCACGCGGGTTTCTGGGCGAGCTCGAAGATCCGGGCCGTGCACCCCGACATCTCGACGGGCGGGAACAGCTCCGTCACGATGCGTTCGGCGATCTGCGCGAGCTCCCGCGCCGCGGCCGACTCGGGCGCGGCCAGCACCACGGGCGTGCCCGAGTCGCCGCTGTCGGAGACGGCGGGCTCGATCGGCACGGCACCGACGAGTGGCGCGCCCGTCATCGACGCGAGCCGGGCGCCGCCCCCCGATCCGAAGATCGCGTGCCTCGAGCCGTCGGGCGCGACGAACTCACTCATGTTCTCGACCACGCCCAAGACCTTGAGGTAGGAGCGGCGCGCCATGTCGGCGACGCGCGCCGCGACCTTCTGGGCACCCTTCGCGGGCGTCGTGACGACCAGCATCTCGGTCTGCGGCAGCA
>DATMUX010000191.1:0-3529 GCA_035563695.1 Acidimicrobiia bacterium | reverse complement strand
TGCGTCCGGCGCGTGGCGTCGCCGCAGCGCGCGACCGCATTCTGGGCCGGTGGCGGCGCGACCGGCTCGAGGGCGCGCGCCTGCACGTGGCGGCGCTCCATGCCCAGGCCGAAGCGGACGCGAACTGGCTCCTCGACCGGGTACGCGAGGAGATCGAGCCGGCGACGGCGTTCGTCGGGTCGTTCGGGACGGTGATGGTCGTGCACACCGGCCCGGGTCTCGTGGGTCTCGCATGGCGTTGGGAGCCGCTCTAGGAAGCGAGCTGACCGCGGCGCGGGGCGGGTACGGCGCAGGACGCGGCGTCCGCGTGCGCTTCAGTCTCGACCGGCTTCTCGCCGATAGTGCACCGAACGGTCTTGGCAACGTTCGGGGGGAATGTGAACGGTCGACGTCGTCTCGTCGGTGTTGCGTCGGCGGCACTTGCCGCCGTGCTCTCGGGAGGTGTGGCCTGGGGCGTGTCCGGAGGGCATGTCCCGGCGTCCTCGGTGCGCGTCGCGGATACCGCGTCGACCGATCCCTCGTCGTCGACCGACGTGACCGTGCCGTCGACGGATACGACGGACACCACGGCCCCGGTCACCGACACGACCGACACCACGGTCCCGGTGACCGACACGACGGTGCCGACCACCGACACGACGGACACGACCGTGCCGAGCACCGACACGACCGTCGTCGAGCCGTCGACCACGAGCACGTCGATCGCGCCGGTGACGACGACGTCGCTGCCGGCGCCGTGCAAGCCCGGATGGGGCTGGGGCGACACGAATCACTGTCACTCCGGTCCGCCCGGCCTCCTGAAGCACCACGGCCACGGTAAGCACTGAGCCGGGCGCGGGCGCGCCGGCCCTACGGTGCCGGGTCGAGCTCGCGGGCGAGCGTCCACGCGACGGCCTCGCGGATCGGCTCGATCGCGATCGGCTCGAACGCGTGTCCCATGCCGCGCACGATCACGGTGTTGCGGGGCGCGACCGTCGCTCGCGCGAGCACTGCCGCGTCGTGCACCGGGATGAACTTGTCGTCGGTGCCGTGGACGTACGTGACCGGAACCTGCAGGCGCGGTGCCAGCGCGAGCGGCGGCTCCGGGTTGGTCCAACGTCCCGCGACGCGGACCCCGGTCAGCCGTGACGTGATGCGCCGCCCGACGGGTGTGCGTGTCATCGCCGCCGCGAGGATGCCCCGCGCGTTGCGGGGCAGGCGCCACTCGGCCGGGCACGACACGGCAACCGCGCCGCACAGTGCCGCGTCGGTGACGGCGTAGCGCAGCGTGGCGATCGCACCCATCGACGCCCCGACGAGGATGACGTGCGGTGTGCGCTCCCGCGCGAGCGCCACGGCCGCGGCGACGTCGTGCTGCTCGTGGTCGCCGAGCGTCGACTCGCCGTCCGAGCAGCCGTGCCCGCGGGCGTCGTAGGTGACGACGTCGAGGCCGTCTCCGTGGAGCGCCTCGGCGAGGGCCTCGACCTGCGGGCACTCCGACGACGCGCTGAAGCCGTGCACGATCACGACGGCGGCCGCGGGCGCAGGCTCGACCAACCAGCGCCGGCCCGCGAGCGTGACACCGTCGGCGGTCAACAGGGTCGGCCGCGGCATCGTCGTCACCGACGGCTATCCGGCCACCGGGGCCGGCTTCCGCCGCCACGCCGGGAGCTGCACGACGATGCCGTGGCGCGCCATGCTGCGCTTGAACCACAACACGGACGCGATGATCGCCGCCACGGTCACACCGAGCGAGACGATGCTCCGCAGCACCACGAAGGCGCCGAGCGATTGTGAGAACAGCAACCAGATGGTGATTGCCGCGTTCGCCGTCTGCGCGAATGCCCACAGCAGTGAGATGTGCCGGAAGAAGCGGCGCACGTGGGCGTTGGCGTGCATCTCTTTCGACAGAGGGCAGAAGTCAGCCGCGAGCCGCGCGGCCAGCGGACGGTTCAACGGCACCGACAGCAAGAACGCGGTCGCTACCAGCATCGTCGCCAGCGACGGCTGGAGGAAGTAGACGACCACGGAATGCGCGGCGAAGGCCACGACCGTGCGGGCCGTGAGGGTGAGCGCGCCGAGCACGAGGATGCCGGGGACGCGCCGCCGCATGCACAGCCGCACCGCGATCGCGCAGTACACCCACGCCAGACCCGCGGTCATCGCGCCCCACACGCCCAGCACGTGCAAGCCGGCGAGGAACAGTGCGAGCGGGATCACGGTGCCTTCGACGACACGAGGTACCGCGTGGCGCAGCACCGTGCGCAGGTCGGGGATTTCCATGTGTACGGCGGACATCCGCTCCCTCATCGGCATCCGGGCGACGGGACTCGACCCGAACCGACCGGACCCTCGCTTCGCAGTCCACCATGATGCCAGTTGCGGCGTCGTGCGGGGGTATCAGGTCGGTTCGGACTGGGTGTCGGGCGGCGCGTGCGGGCTACGGTGCGGGCGGCGTCCGCGGGTCACAGGAGGAACCATGAGCTTCCGAGTGGTTGTCGACTTCGACAGGTGTGAGAGCAATGCGTTGTGCATGGGTGTTGCGCCCGAAGTGTTCGAGGTGCGCGACGACGACTTCCTCTACGTCTTGCAGGAGGAGCCGCCCGACGATCTGCGGGCGAAGTGCGAAGAAGCGGCGCGTATCTGCCCGAAGCAGGCCATCACGATCGTCGACGCGTAGCGTTTCCTGGTCATGGCCGGTCTCGAGGGTATGACCGCGCTCGTCACGGGCGGCGGGAGCGGAATCGGTTTGGGATGTGCCCGCCGCTTCGCCGCCGACGGTGCGCACGTGACCATCGCGGGTCGCACCGAGGCGCGCCTGACCGAGGCCGTCAAGGAGATCGAGGCGGCGGCCGCGCCGGGCGCGAGCGTGCAGCTGTCGGTGTGCGACGTAACCGTCGAAGCCGACGTCGAGCGCGCCGTCGCCGCGGCCGCCGAGCCAACGGGCGCGCTCGACATTCTGTTCGCGTGCGCGGGCGGTTCGTTGCACGGCGGCCCCATCGTCGCGTCGGACGCTGCCGCGTGGCGCGCCACCGTCGACCTGAATCTCGCCGGCACCTTCTTGTGCATCAAGCACGCGGCGCAGCTCATGATGCGACGGCGCGCCGGCTCCATCATCGGGATGTCGTCGATCGCGGGCCACACCACACATCGCTTCATGAGCGCGTACTCGGCGAGCAAGGCCGGCATCGAGATGCTCGTGAAGTGCGCGGCCGACGAGCTGGGCGAGCACGGCATCCGGGTCAATGCGGTGCAACCGGGCATCGTCGACACGGAGCTGATGAGCTTCATCACGGCCGGCGGCCCGGTGCTGGAGAGCTACTACGAGAACATGCCGATCGCGCGCGTCGGGACCGTCGACGACATCGCCGCCGCGGTGCGGTACCTCGCCGGTCCGGAGTCGACGTGGGTGACTGGCCAGACGCTCGGCATCGACGGCGGCCACCAGCTTCGCCGCGGCCCCGACTACGGCTCGCTGCTCGGCGGTTGAGATGATGGCCGCGACGAACAACTGTCTCCGGCGTTCCGGTTTTGGAGCGCGGGCGTGACG
>DATMUX010000190.1:0-14304 GCA_035563695.1 Acidimicrobiia bacterium | reverse complement strand
GGAACGAGCGTCGCTCCTGTGGGGCGACGCGCGGCTCGGCAACGTGATGTATGACGACGGCGGCGACGTCGTCGCGCTGCTCGACTGGGAGCTCGCGTCGATCGGCCCGGCGGAGATGGACCTGGCCTGGTACCTCGGGCTCGACGAGCTGACACGGAGCTTCGTCGGCCGCACCCTGCCCGGGTTCCTCGGGCGCGGCGATGCGATCCGTTACTACGAAGGCATCCTCGGCCGGCCGGTGCGGCAGCTCGCGTGGCACGAGGTGTTCGCGCTCGTGCGGTCGATCGCCATCAACGACCGGCAGGCGCGCCTCGCGGACGCAGCGGGTACGCCGTATCCGGGCGTCCCCGGCGACGCCAATCCCATCCTTGCCTACCTCGACCGCAAGATCGCAGCCGTCACCGACTAAGGAGCTTCGTTGTTCGACGCCAGTCCCGAGCACTCGCCGATGAGCGGGATCGACGAGTATCTCGTGCACAACTTTCCGCATCCGGTGCGCGTGATGTGGACAACCGACGCGCAGGCCTACGAGCGCATCTGGTTCACGACGCAGGACGACGCCGGTGAGCTGCTCGTCGTGTGCGGGCTCGCGTTCTACCCGAACCTCGGCACGGCGGAGGCCTACGCCATCGTCAACTGCCGGGGCGCGCACACGACGGTCCGCGCCCATCGGTTGCTCGGCGACGACCGCACGAACATGCGGATCGGGCCCATCGCCTTCGAGGTCGTCGCGCCGTTCCGGGAATGGCGGCTGACGCTCGACGAGAACGAGTTCGGCACGAGCTACGACATCCACTGGTTCGACACCAAGCGCGCCGTGTTCCGCAATCTCGGTGCGGGGGTCATCGCGGGCGGGAAGCCCTTCGGTGGCGTCGGGGGCTACGACGGGTTCGGCGAGCAGCAGGGATGGGTGCGCGTCGGCGACGAGCAGTTCGCGCTCGAACGCGCGCGCTTCAACGGCACGCGCGACCATCACTGGGGCACGCGCGACGGCGTGGGCGGGCGCGGCCGCTGGTCGGGCTGGCAGCACGCCTTCTCCGGCGCGTTCGTGCAGTATCCGCAGTGGTCGGTGTGGACCGACCACGTGATGTACGACCTCGGCGACCCGCGGCCGGGGAGCGAGACGCTGACCCGCCGGCGGTACCGGCTGCGGTTCGAGGAGGAGACGCACCTCCTCGCCGGCGGCGAGGCCGACCTGACGTTCCGGTCGGGCGAGACGAAGACGCTCGCCTTCGAGCGTCTCGGTCACCAGATCGCGTTCCTGCGTTGCGGTATGTACGGAGGCCCGAACGGCGGAACTCCGGACGGCGACATCTGGCACGGCGTCTACGTGGGCGACAACGTGGTCACGGGCGAGACCTACGACGTGACCGACCCGAGCGTGCGCGCCGCCATCTGCGGGCTCGACCAACACCACATGCGCTTCGAGTGCGACGGCGCCGTGAGCTACGGCCTGCTCGAGGCCTACGACACGCTGTGCTACGACACGGCGGTCGGAGGCGGGCAGGGACTCAGCGTCCTGGCGTGACTCAGTGGAACAGCTCGACGATGCCCTTGATCGTGATGTACACGCCGATCCCGAGCAGCAGCCAGGCGAGCATCGTCTGCCAGTTGACCTCGAGCCAGTTTCGCCATGATCCGACGATCGCGTCGGAGCGGCTCGGGCGCACGACGGTGACCATGATCGGGATCAGGATGCCGATGGAACCGATCACCACGTAGAGCACGACCGCCACGACGCGCTGGGTCGAGCTCAGCGACGAGCGCACGATCTCGTTGCCGACCGCGGCCGCGAGCAGGTATGGGGGCAGAAAGGCGCCCGCGCCGAACGCGGCGATCGGCTTCATCGTGTCGAGGCGCTGCATCCAGCCGGGCGTCTGGCCCGCGACCCCGTGCCGCGACCGCGCGCGCACGCGCAACGCGTAGATCACGAGCGCGAGGCCGAGCACGATGTCGAGTACGGCCGACACCTTCGACGACGTGCTGCCTGACGACGTCGTCACCGTGCCGCCGACGACCAAGGCGATGACACCGATGATCGCCAGCGCGAGGGCCCAGCCCAGACCGAACGCGATCGCCTTGGGACGCCCGCGCTCGGTGGTGAGCAGCAGGACTCCGGCGAGCACCGGGATGGGTTCGAGCGCGATGACGAGCGTCATCACCAAGAGGTTCGGGTCCATGCGCCGGGGAATCTACGCTGCTTCGCTCCCCGGTGCCTCCGAAGGCGCGGCCGGCGCGCCGGCGCGTTACGGTGCGCAGCGTGAAGCTCGGGCTCGCGATCGACGCCTGGTCCAGCCGCGAGGGCGCGGTTCCCGTCGAGCGCGTGCTGCTCGCGGAACGGCTCGGCTACGACTCGGTGTGGACCGCGGAGGCGTACGGCGCCGACGCGCTCACGCCGCTCGCGTACCTCGCGGCCGTCACGTCGCGCATCACGCTCGCCACCGGAGTGGTGCAGATCTCGGCGCGCACGCCGGCCGCGACCGCGATGGCCTTCGCGACGATCGAGGCCATGGCCGGTCGCGGCCGCGTGATCGCGGGCCTCGGTCTGTCGGGCCCGCAGATCGTCGAAGGGTGGTACGGGCAGCCGTGGGCGCGGCCGATCGCGCGCACGCGCGACTACGTCGCGATCATGCGGCAGGTGTTCCGCCGCGAGGCGCCGGTCGCGTACGAGGGGCGCGCCCTCTCGCTGCCCTACCGCGGGCCCGACGCGACCGGGCTGGCCAAGCCGCTGCGCTCGATCCTGCACCCCAACCCGGACCTGCCGATCTACATCGCCGCGGGCGGGCCCGAGAACGTCGCGCTCGCGGCCGAGGTCGCCGACGGCTGGATCCCGATGGGGTTGTCGCCCGCGAACGCGTCTGCGTTCCGCCCGGCGCTGGAGCAGGGCGCGGCCCGTGCGGGTCGATCACCCGACTCGCTCACGATCCAGGCGAGCGTGACCGCGCGCATCACCGACGACGTCGCCGACACGATCGCCGCGATGAAGCCCCGCGTCGCGCTGTACGTCGGCGGCATGGGTGCGCGCGACAAGAACTTCCACAAGGACGCGATGGCGCGCCGGGGCTACGCCGACGCGGCCGAGCGCATCCAGGAGCTGTTCCTCGCCGGGCGGCGCGACGAGGCGACCGCGGCCGTTCCCGACGAGTACGTCGACGAGGGCGCGCTGCTGGGCTCGCCGGCCCGGATCCGCGAGCGCTTCGCGCCGTGGACGACGTGCGGGCTCACGGGCCTCACGGTGCACACCGACCAGGACGCGGCGATCGAGCTGCTGGCCGAGGTCGCCGGAGCAAAGGACGAGCGATGACGTACGAGTTCATCGAGGTCGACGACCCCGTCCCGCAGGTGCGCCGGATCACGCTCAACCGGCCCGACAAGCGCAACGCGATCAACAACCGCATGCGCGCCGAGCTGTTCGCCGCGTTGGAGGCCGCCGACACCGATGCGTCGGTTCACGTGTCGATCGTGCGGGGCTCGGGCGCGTGCTTCTCGTCGGGATACGACCTCAAGGCGACCGGCGAGGAGCGGCCCTACTACACGGCCGCGGGCGACGGCAGCTGGTCGCGGCACGTCACCGAGGGGTGGACGCGCATCTGGGATCTTGCCAAGCCGGTCATCGCCCAGGTGCACGGCTACGCGATGGCCGGCGGCACCGAGCTCGTCGCGGCGTGCGATCTCGTGTACGTCGCGCGGGACGCAACCTTCAGCTATCCCGTCGTGCGCATCATCAGCCCGCCCGACTTCCAGTACCACCCGTGGCTCGTCGGCATGCGCAATGCCATGGAGCTCGTGCTCACCGGCGACCCGATCACGGGTGAGGACGCGGCGCGCATGGGTCTGGCGAACCGGGCGTTCGAGGAGAAGGAGCTCGAGGAGAAGGTGCTCGGGATCGCGCAGCGGATCGCGGGCATTCCGGCCGAGCTGCTGCAGATCAACAAGCGCAGCGTGCACCGCGCGATGGAGATCATGGGCATCCGCACGGGACTGCGAGCGGGGTCGGAGCTGCAGGCGCTCGCGGCGAGGCTGCCGTCGGTGCAGGCGCTGCTCGCGGGTGACGCCGTGGCGAGCGTCAAGCGAGCCGCCGGCGATCGCGCCGGCGGCCCGCAGTAGACGTCTCACACGCGCCGGCTCACACGCCGAGGCGCGATGCGACCTTTTCGTAGCTCGCCTGGGCGAGCACCGTGCGGGCCAGCCCGAGCACGCCGGCGAACGCTTCGGGCGGCGCGCCGGCCCGCATGCCGCCGAACCACTCGACGTGATCCTCGACGTTCATGGCCGGGAGCATCAGCGCGGCGGCCTGGGCCACCTCCTCGGGGCTGAGCGACGCGACCAATTCGTGCTCGACCTCCCGGAGACCCTCGAGGGAGATCGCTTGCGAGAGCGTGGGGTTCACCTCGAGCTCCTCCAGCTCCATGTGCTGGAAGAACGTCGCCGTGAAGGATGCCAACGCGAGATACAAGCGGTGCGTCACCGCACGCCGGTCGGCTACCGCCGAGCCCACGGCCCGATCCGCCAGCACCTCGAGCTGGGCGAGCTGGTGCTCGATCTGCTCGTGCTGGTCGGCGATGACCGACCCCAGCGCGGGTGCGTGGATGTCGAGCAGCGGGCCGATGAAGTCGTTCTCGTGCTCGGCGTGGCCGACGAGCAGGCGCACGATGTCGTGCCACTGCGCGCCGAGCGCCTCGACGGCGGTGTCGTCACCCGGGTCGACGCGGCCGGCGGACGTCGTCACCCCGCCCAGCACGTAGCGGATGCCCTTGTGGATGTTGCGGTACATGTCGTACTTCACCGCGTCCAGCGCGGCGCTCTCGACGGTCAGGGTCGGGACGATCGTGGTGGTCATGGTTGCTCCTCGGGATCTGCACCCGGCCGTCGCCCGGCTCCACGGTGCTCAACGGTTCGTGGCACGATCATGCGGAATTCGCCGCCGCCGTGCTCCCAAAAGGCGCGTGCCGAAACGCTAAGAAGTCGCTATTCGCAAGGAGATGGGGATCGCGTCGTGATCGAGCCCGAGGTTGCCGAACTGCTCGAGTCGCCCTGCGCCCTGATCGTCGGGACGGTGGATGCCTCCGGCATTCCGGACGCCACCCGAGGTTGGGGACTCCGGGTCGAGCCCGACGGCGTACACGTTCGCCTGCTCCTGTCGTCGAACGCCGCAGTCACGCTCGCCAATCTCGGCACCACGGCGCGGCTGGCGCTGACCGCGACCGACGTCGCGACGTTGTATTCGGTGCAGATCAAGGGACGCGCGTCGAACGTGGAGGCGCCGACCGGCGAGGACATCGACCGTTTCGAGCGCTTCTGCGTCGAGGTCGTGCACCGCATCGCCGAGGTCACCGGCGAGAACACGGAGATCATCGTGCGCCTGAAGCCGCCCGGCGTCGTCGCGTGCACGGTGCGGGTCGACGAGGTGTTCGACCAGACGCCGGGTCCGTCGGCCGGCGCGTGCCTCGCGCCGGTGGAGTCCCCATGACCGGCGACCTCCCTCCCGTGACCTTGCGCGACATCACGTCGTGCTTCGAGGGGATCGTGCCCGCGGAGATCGCGACCGCATCGGCCGACGGCGTTCCCAACGTGACGCATCTCTCGCGGGTGCACATGCTCGACGACGACCACGTGGTGTTGTCGAACCAGTTCTTCTCGAAGACGAGCCGCAACCTCGCCGAGAATCCGTACGCGTGCGTCGTCGTGGTCGACCCGCTGACCTACAACAGCTACAAGCTGCAGCTTCGCTACGAACGCACCGAACGGCGCGGACCGACCTTCGATCACTTGCGCCGCGACATCGATGCGGTCGCCGCGCTCACGGGAATGCAAGGTGTGTTCAAGCTGCGCAGCGCCGACGTCTACCGCGTCATCGACCTCCAGCCGGTGCGCGCCGCGGTGCACGGGCCGTGACTACGACGCGACTGGCGGCCCTCGTCGCCCGGCTGGGTCGCTGTGCCGACGTCGACACCGTGATCAGCGCCGCGCTGGCCGGACTCGCGACCGAGTTCGGCTATGAGCACTCCTTGCTCCTGCTGGTCGACGAGACCGCGTCGAGCCTGTACACGATTGCGAGCCACGGGTATGCCGCCGAGGGCGTCGGGTCGGAGGTGCGGGTCGGTGAGGGAATCATCGGCATGGCCGCGGCGCGCGTCGAGCCGATGCGCGTCGGCAACCTCGGGCAGATGCTGGCGTACGCGCGCACGGTCCGGCGATCGTACGAGGAGCAGGTCGGTGAGGCGCCCGGCCGGGAGATCCCGCTCCCCGGTCTGGCCGACGCCGAGAGTCAGATCGCGGCGCCGGCGGTCGCGCTCGGTCAGCTCCTCGGCGTGCTCGTCATCGAGAGCGCGCAGCGCCTCGCGTTCGGTCCCGACGACGAGGCGGTGGTTTCCGTCGTCGCGGCGGTGATCGCGGCGATGATCGAGATCGACACGACGTCGGCGCAGGCGGAGGTGGAGCGGGCCGCCGGCTCCGCCGCGCGACGCACGGCGCGCGCGTCGGAGCCGGAGGCGCGGACCCGCGTCCGCTTCTTCGCCGTCGACGGCAGCACGTTCCTCGACGGCGACTACCTCATCAAGGGCGTCGCGGGCCGGATCTTGTGGGCGTTGCTGGGGCAGTTCGAGCGCGAAGGCCGCGAAGAATTCACGAACAAGGAAGTGCGGCTCGACCCGACGCTGGAGCTGCCCGAGTTCCGCGCGAACCTCGAGAGCCGGCTCATCCTGCTGAAGCGGCGGCTCGACGAGCGCGCCGCGCCGATCCGCATCGAGCGGGCCGGCCGGGGGCGATTCCGCCTCGTCGTCGAGCGCGCGCTGCAGCTCGAGCAGGTCGCCTCGCCCGACGACGCGTGACGCTCGGGCGAAACCACCCGGGCGAGGTGAGGGCCGGACGAGAGCCGGGCCCTAAGGTCCGGTCCCATGGCGCGCGAGGAGCCGGGTCGCGACGTACGCACTGATGTTGAGCGCGCCGTGCACGACGGCCGGGGCCAGCACACTCCTGCTCCGGATCCGCAACTGCGCAAACCCGACGCCCGCCAGCGCCGTGACGGCGACGGTGCCCGCCGCGAAACGGGCGCGCCGGGCGAGGCCGCCGCCGGGTTCGGCCGCGGGCGATCGGAGCGCGGGCAGCACGTGCCAGAGCCCGAACAGCGCCGAGCTCGCGAGCACAGCGCGGGGAACGGAGCGCTCGCGCGCGAACAGGGCCAGCAGCGCGCCGCGGAAGATCAGCTCTTCGCCCAGGGCAGTCCCCACGGGGATGCGCACCGCCGTCTCGTAGGCGGCGCGCCGCGAGCTCACATCGCTGACCCGGTTGTCGGCGAAGAACCGGCGAGTGCCCCCGAACGACGCCGCGGCGGCGACGCCCGCGACCACAGGGATCGCCGCGACGGCACCGACCCGCAGACCGGAGCCGAACCGCGCGGGCGAGATGCCGAGCTCGTCGAGCGTCACGCCGGAAGCCCGCGCCGCGACGAGCAGCGCGGCCGCGGCCGCGAGGTTCGCCGGGACGTGCGCCTCTTCGGGGATCAGCCGGTCCAGGACCGCGCCGTAGCCCAAGGTCGCGATTGCGACCGCGCCCTCACTCGTTCGATTCGCGGAGGTTCCGATGTCTGCCCGCTCCCGTAGCTCGCTCGGTCGCCGCGCCGACGCGGCCGGTTTGCTCGTGTCCGGCGGCAACGTCCCGCTCACGTTCCAGCGCACGTTGATGCCGCGCACGACCGTCGATCAGGCGATCGTGACCGGGTTGTCGATCTCGACGAATCAAGCGCTGGTCACGCTCGTGCAAGAGAGTATCCAGGCCGCGGCGCTGCTGCTGCTCCGTGATCGCGCCCGGAAGGGCATCGATCGGCGCACGTGGAGCCGAGCCTCGATCGCATTCGATCTCGGCACCGTCGGCGCGGGCGTCGCGCTCCAGCGCGCGTTCCGCCAACGACCGCGCGAGCCGCTCGAGCGAGCCGCGGTCCGCACCGCGGGCTTCTGGCTGTCCGTCTCGGGCACGGCCGGCGCGGTCGTCGGCGCGCTCGACGAGACGCTGCCGACCTCGAGGACGCGCCGGCGGTCGCTGGCGCTCCTCCTGCCGACCGCGGGGGTGCTCGCGGGCGCGGCCGAGTACGGCCGCCGCCGGCGGGCCCGGCTCGACGCGGGGCTGCCGCCCGACGAGAGCCAGGTCGCGACCGCGAAGGCGCTGGCCTTCGGTGTGGGCGTGACCGCCGGCACCGCGTCGCTGTCGGCGCTCGAGCGCTTCTTCGCCGACCGCATCGCCGAGCAGCTGGCGCGCGTGCTGCCGGGTGACGTGTCGTTGTGGAAGCCCGTCGGTCACGCCGCCTCGCTCGCGGGCTTCGTCGCCGGCGCCCGCTTCGCGGCGCAGCAGGTGTTCGGGCGGATCGAGTCGCGCGAGGAGGCCGTGGAGACCGCCTTCGACATCGCGCCGCCGACCCCGATGGTGAGCGGCAGCTACGAGAGCCTGGTGCCGTTCGAGACGCTTGCCGTGCAAGGGCGCCGGTTCGCGTGGATGGTGACGCCGGTCGACGTCATCGAGCAGGTCGTGGGCGAGCCGGCGACCGCGCAGCCGATCCGCGTGTACGTGGGCCTGCAGAGCGCACCAACCGGAAAGGAACGCGTCGACCTCGCGCTGCACGAGCTCGACCGCACCGGCGCGTTCGATCGCTCGTACCTGATGGTCGTCTCGCCGACCGGAACGGGCTACGTCAACTACGCGGCGGTGTCGGCGCTCGAGTTCCTCACGCGCGGCGACTGCGCGACGGTGGCGATGCAGTACGCGGCGCGCCCTTCGGTGCTGTCGCTGAGCCGCGTCGACGAGGGCCGCGAGCACATGCGGCTCCTCCTCGACGGCATCGGCGCGCGCCTGGCGTCCCGCCCCGTGGACCGTCGCCCGAAGCTGGTGCTCTTCGGGGAGAGTCTCGGCGCCTGGACGAGCCAGGATCCGTTCGTCGGTTGCGGCACCGCCGGTCTGGTCGACGCCGGGATCGATCACGCGATCTGGATCGGCACACCGCACTTCAGCAAGTGGAAGGAGCAAGTGCTCCGCGACGAGCGGGACGACGTCGATCGCGACCTCGTCGGCGTCTTCAACGACATCGGAGAATGGCACGCGCTCGACGCTACGGCGCGCGACCGGATCCGGTTCGTGATGATCACCCATCACGATGACGGCGTCGCGCTGTTCGGCCCCGAGCTGACCATCCAGGCACCGGAGTGGCTCGGCGATCCCGCGACGCGACCATCGAGCGTGCCGAAGGGCATGCGCTGGATGCCGACGACGACCTTCTTCCAGGTGCTGACCGACATGAAGAACTCGGCGAACGTCGTGCCCGGCGTGTTCGCGGCGAAGGGCCACGACTACCGCGCCGATCTCCTGCCCTTCTTCCATGCGGTGCTCGGATTCAAGGACACAACCGCGCAGCTCGCGGCCATCGACCGCTGGCTCCAGCAACGTGAGCGTCAGCGCAGCGAATGGATCTCCGATCACGGCAAGGTGGAACGCAGCCTGTCGGCAACCGTGCTGCAGCGCCTGATCGACCGGGAGCGTGCCGCCGGGCGCGATCCCGATGCTCGTATCATCGAGCTGATGCGCGAGGTCGCGAACGAAGAGCTCGCGCAGCAGGCGGCGCCGGCGCCCACCGCGCCGTAGCGCGGCTCGGGGAGGGCGCGTGTCGGAATCCGACCGGTATCACGACTTTCCGCACCTGCGCTTCGACCGGCCCGCCGACCGGGTCCTGCGGGTCACACTCGACGCGCCCGGGCTGAACGCCGTCGACGCGCACGTGCACCGCGAGCTCGCCGACGTGTGGCTCGCGGTCGACCGCGATCCCGACACGAACGTCGCGGTGCTGCAGGGCGCCGGCAAGGCGTTCTCGGCGGGCGGCAGCTTCGATCTCATCGACTCGATGCTGTCCGACTACGCGGCGCGCACGCGCGTCCTGCGCGAAGCGCGCGACCTCGTGTTCAACATCATCAACTGCTCCAAGCCGATCGTGTCGGCGGTGCACGGTCCCGCCGTCGGTGCCGGACTCGTCGCCGCGCTGCTCGCCGACGTCTCCGTCGTGGGCCGCAAGGCGCGCATCATCGACGGTCACACGCGGCTCGGCGTGACGGCGGGAGATCATGCCGCCATCTGCTGGCCGTTGCTCTGCGGCATGGCGAAGGCGAAGTACTACCTGCTCACGTGCGAGACGCTCACGGGCGAGGAGGCCGAGCGCATCGGCCTGGTGTCGCGGTGCGTCGACGACGACGAGGTGCACGGCACGGCACTCGAGATCGCGACCGTGCTGGCGCAGGGCGCGCAGTCGGCGATCCGTTGGACGAAGCACACGCTGAATCACTGGTACCGCGCGCAGGCGGGACTCTTCGACGCGTCGCTGGCGTACGAGTTCTTCGGCTTCGGCGGCCCCGACGCCCGCGAGGGCCTCACCGCGCACGTCGAGAAGCGTGCGCCGCGCTTTACCGGACCGACGTCGGAGTAGCGCCCGGCCCGAGGCGGCTCCGCAGCTCGGCCTCGAACGCGCGCACCGCCGGCCCGGCGTACTGCGCCTTGAGCTCCTGCAGGCGCGGGTAGCCGGCGTCGCGTTCGGCGTCCCATTCGTCGGCGAAGCGGCCGCTCTCGATGTCGTCGGTGAGCGCGCGCATCGTCGTCAGGAAGTCCAGGTGGTCGTAGCGGCCCCGGCGCGTGAGCTGCCCGTACTGCGACGTGGGTGAGTGGAACTCCGACTGGACGGCGTAGCCCACCTCGCGGAGCAGCCGGTACGTGCGCTCGACCTCGCCCGAGAGCACGAGCTCGGTCACGATCGCCTCGATGGGGATGCCGTGCTCGGCCATCGTCTGGACGAACGTGTTGTTGACGGCGGTGAGCGCGGGCGAGAGCACCTGCTCGACGCCGAGGTCGAGCACCGCTTCCTGCATGGCGGTCATCTCGATCGCGCCCTGGCGCAGGCCCCCGATCGCGCGGGCGACGGCCAGCACGCGCTCGCGGGCGTGCCCGGTCGCGTCGCGGTGCGTGCCGATCGCGGTGATGAAGCCGACGCCCTCCTCGTAGCACGATCGCACTTCGGGTCCGAGCATGCGCGGCGCGACCATCCCGGCATCGCCCGGCGGGTCGAGGCGCCCGAACGCCAGCGTGTAGCCGCTCGCCACGATGATGCACGAGTCGGCGCGCGGGCGGATCGGGAGCAACGACACGACGTCGTCGGGGACGAGGATGCAGATGATGTCGGCGTCGCTCGCCCCGTCGATGTCGTGCGCGTCGAAACCCTCGGCGACGGCCTTTTCCCGCGTGTCGTCGCGGCGCACGCACACCCTGGGCGCGCAGCCGCTGTCGCGCAGGTTCAAGGCCCAGGATCGCCCCTGATTGCCGTACCCGACGACCGCGACCTCCTGGCCGGCGATGGCCGCGATATCGGCGTCGTCCTCGTAGTAGATCGTCGTCACGCGGGTCCCTCCTTCGCAGTCGGGAGAGCATGGCGCGTTCACCTGCCCGGGGTGATGAGGCCGGGCCCCGATCGTGGTCGACTCGCGAGCGCGGCGAAGGAGGAGCTCACCATGCGAACGCGTCCCTTGCGAACGCTCGCGGCGGTGCTGGCGCTGGTCCTGTCGGCGGCGGCGTGCTCGAGCAGCTCGAAGAGCAGCACGGGCAGCAGCGCCACGACCACCACGCAGAGCTCGACGACCACGCCGAAGAACTTCCAGCTGACGACCGACTCCGGGCAGGTCTCGCTGTCGCTCTCCGGCCAGCTCCCGCCGGGCTGGCCGAGCGGGTTCCCGGTCCCGAGCGGCGCGACACCGGCGGGCTCGGGGTCGCTCGTCGGCTCCAGCCAGGGCGCGCTGGTCGCCGTGTACTCCACGTCGGCGAGTGGGAGCGACACGTTCGACTTCTATCGGAACAACTCGTCGCTGACCGTGAAGAACCCCCGATCGCTCGGGATCGGCAGCGCGTTCGTCGGCAACATGGGGTTGGGTGGCTCGTACTCCGGCAGCGTAACGATCACGGCGCTCGGCGGCAGCGGTACGTACGTCGTGGTGGTGCTCACCAACTCCGGGGCGTCGTCGTCGACCACCACGACCGCAGCGTCGGAGACCACGACCAGCAGCACGTGACGCCGGGAGCCGGGCGGCCGCGCGCGCGCGTGGCGTTCCCACCCGCGCCGGGTGTAGACGCTCCGGTCGTCCGCGAGAAGGCTGCTCGCACAGGCGCACCAGTCGGGTGAGGTGACGATGGCCGAGTCGGAGACTCCGGAACGCGAACCGGGCGGCACGCCGGTCGTCGCGACGTCGGAGGCGGCGAGTCCGCCCGCCTCCGGCAAACCGGCGCGGCGGTCGCACCGCGTCCTCGTCGCGCTGCTGCTCGTCATCGGCGCGGTACTGACACCGCTCGCAATGGTCACGCTGTTCGTGAAATCCCAGGTCACCGACACCTCGCGCTACGTGCAGACCGTGAAGCCCCTCGCGAGCGATCCCGCGGTGCAGGCGTACATCGCCGACACCGTGACCCAGCAACTGTTCACGCAGGTCGACGTCGAGTCGTACGTGAAGGATGCGCTGCCGAGCCGGGCCGAGCCGCTCGCCGGTCCGCTCACGAGCGCCTTGAAGTCGTTCACCCGCGAAGCGACGTTGCGGGTGGTGCAGTCGCCGCAGTTCCAGACCGTCTGGACCGACGCGAACCGCCGGGCTCACGCCGCGCTCCTCAACGCGATCACCGGCGAGAAGCACGGCGCGGTGTCGATCAGCAACGGGAAGGTCATGCTCGATCTCTCCGCGATCGGCCAGGACGTGAAACAGGCGCTCGAGAAGACCGGTATCTCCGCGTTCTCGAAGATCCCGACCGATCGCATCGCCGGCCAGGTCACGATCTTCGAATCGAAGGACATCTATCGCGCGCGGCGCGCGGTCCGGGCGCTTACCGCACTCGCCTACATCCTGCCGGTGCTGGTGTTCGCGTGTTTCGGCGGCGCCATCTACCTGTCGGCGAACCGCCGGCACGGGTTCGTCGCCGCGGCAATCGCGTTCACGTCGGGTGCCGCAGTGCTCGCGGTCGCGCTGCGCATCGGGCGCGGTATCTACCTCGACGCGACGGCCAACACGGAGCTCCCGCGCGATGCGGCCGCGGCCGTCTACGACAACCTCGTGCGGTTCCTGCAGACCTCAGCACGCGACGTGCTGCTGTTCAGCGTCGCCGTGGTGGTCGCCGCCGTGTTCAGCGGACCCTCACGGCTCGCGGTGTGGTTCCGGCGCGGTGTACGCCAGGTGGTCGGGTGGCTGGGTCGCGAGAGCGACCGGGCGGGGTGGTGGTTGCTCGGGGCCAATCGCGTGGTCGCGGCCCGGAAGCGGGAACTGCGCATCGGCGTCGCGATCGTCGCCTTCGCGCTGATCATCCTCTGGAAACACCCCACTCCGGCAGTCCTCTTCTGGATCGGCGTGGCGGTGCTGGTCGGGCTCGCGCTCATCGAGTTCTACGGCCGCCCACCCGAGCCGGCCGACCTCGATCTCGCCACGCCGTCCGGCGCGACCGGAGCGTGACGGCCGGTGCCGCCGAAGAGCGACCGTCACCCCTTTCGGGGGATGTCGCCCGCAACCGGGCTGCGCGACGCTCAGGACGCCGGCGAGACCCTGGAGAAGAACGTGCCCACGGCTCGATACGAGATCCGGATCCGCGGGCGTCTCAGTGCGCCCGTGCTGTCGGCCTTCGAGGGGTTCTCGTCGAGCATCGAGCCGGTCGAGACCGTGTTGTGCGGGCGGCTCGAGGATCAGGCCGCCCTGCACGGCTGTCTCGAGCGCATCCAGTCCCTCGGTCTCGAGCTCATGGAGGTCCGGCGCGTCGTCGACTCCGACGGCGAGGAGCTGTGACTCAGATGAGGTTCAGCTCGCGGGCGCGCACGACGGCATCGCGGCGGCGGCTCACCTCGAGCTTGCGGTAGATGCTCTTGAGGTGAGTCTTCACGGTGTTCACCGAGAAGAACATCTCGGCGGCGATCTCGGAGTTCGACATCATCGTCGGCAGGAAGCCCAACACCATCAGCTCGCGTTCCGTCAAGGTCTCGACGTAGCGTGACGGCCCCGAGCCGGCGTCGGCCACCATCCGTTCGAGCAACTGCGTCGCGACCATCCGGAAGGGTCGATCGTCGCCCACATAGTCGGTGAGGATCTCGCGCACCGGAAGTCGCGAGTCGACGAGCGCGCGCCGGAACCCGTGACGATCGACGATCGCGAGCGCGCGCTGGAGGCAGGTTTGCGCGGCGCGGGTGTCGCCGCTGGCGGCGTTGCGCACCGCCGACTCGAGGTAGCGGCCGACGCGCGTGTACGGATGCGCGCCGTCGGC
>DATMUX010000189.1:0-9246 GCA_035563695.1 Acidimicrobiia bacterium | reverse complement strand
CCGCGCCGGTCCCGGGCGGCGCGCCGACACCCTGGATCCCCGCGTCGAGCAGCGGCGCGCCGGCATCCTCGGGCACGCCCGCGCCGTCGGGAGGCGGCGGGGGTTCCAGCTCGTCGGGTGGGTCGTCGGGCGGCGGTTCGGGCAGCTCGTCGGGCGGTCACAGCGGCGGCAGCCCGGGCCCGGCTCCGGCGCCCAAGCCCGCGCCGACACCCGCACCGACCTCGCCCCCGCAGACCAGCCCGCCGAGCCCACCTGCGACCGCGCCCCCACCGCCCCCGCCGCCCACGTGCAGCGGAACGAAGTGCCCCTGACCGGTGATGCCCGAGATCAACCTCGTCGCCGGATCCTGGGCCCGCGAGTACTGGACCGAACGGCGCGTACGCGCGATGGGTTGCGAGGCGCAGATCGTCGTCGGTGACGCGCCGACCGACACCGTCGACTGGGCCGTTACGGAGCTTGAACGTCTCGAACAGTGCTGGAGCCGGTTCCGCCCGACGAGTGAGCTCTCGCGGCTGAACGCATCGCCGGGACGCTGGGTCGACGTCAGCGCATCGATGCTGCTCGCACTGACGTGCGCGGCCGATCTCCACGACGCAAGTGGCGGGCGGTTCGACCCGACGATCCTCGACGCGCTCGAGGCCGCGGGCTACGACCGCTCGTTCGAGCTCGTCGACGCGGGCAGAGCATCCGGCGCCGAGCCGTCGCGCGCACCGGGATTCTCGGCGGTCGACATCGACGTCGACGAATCGCGGGTACGGCTTCCGGCCGGCACGCGCCTCGACCTCGGTGGTGTCGGGAAGGGGCTCGCGGCCGACCTCCTCGCGCGCGGCCTCGTCGACCGCGGCGCCCGCACGGCGCTCGTGGGCCTGGGCGGCGATCTACGCGCCCGGGGCGAGCCGCCGGCCGGCGGTGCGTGGCGCATCCCGGTCGAGGACCCGCTCGACACGACACGCGTCGCCTTCATGTGGCCCTTGATCGACACCGCGATCGTGACGAGTACCACCCTCATGCGCACGTGGGACCGCGGCGGTCGCCGCTACCACCACCTGATCGACCCCGAGACGGGCGACTCGGCCCGCGGCGGGATCGTGGCCGTGGTCGCGGCGGCCCGCGACGCGTGGTGGGCCGAGGGCATCGCCAAGGCGATCGTGGTCGCGGGCTTCGGCGCGGGCGCGACGCTGGCGCGCGCGAACCGCGTGCACGCGTGGATCTACCTCGACGGGGGTGCCGTCGTCGAAGTGGCGCCGGCAGACGAAGGGGAAACGACGCCGTGATGCTGGCCGCGTTCAGCAGCAAGGTCTCGTGGTACGCGGCCCGCTCGTCGGGTCTGGTCGCGTGGGCGGTGATCACGTTGAGCATCGTGTGGGGCCTCGCGCTGTCGACGCGCCTCGTCCGCAAGAAGGGCGCGCCCGCGTGGCTGCTCGACCTGCACAAGTTCCTCGGCACGCTCGCGCTCGTATTCGTCGCGGTCCACCTGTTCACACTGTGGACCGACACGTTCATGTACTTCGGTCCCCGCGAGCTGTTCGTGCCGATGGCGTCGAACTACCGGCCGGCGGCGGTCGCGTGGGGCATCGTCGCGACGTATCTGCTCGCGGCGATCCAGATCACGTCGTGGATCATGCGCCGCCTGCCGCGCAAGCTGTGGCATCGCGTGCACCTCACGAGCTTCCCGATGTTCATCATGGTGACGATCCACGGATTCACCGCCGGCGCCGATCGCACGAACCTGCTCGTGCAGTGGATCGCGCTGACCGGATGCCTTGCGGTCGTGTTCCTGATCATGTTCCGGGTGCTCGCGCCGCGCCGGGCCGGCCTGCGCGCCGCCCAACCGCGCCCCGCCTCGCGCGCCGCGTAGGCGCGCACGCGTAGGATCCCGGCCGACGGGACCCGACCGGGGGAGAACACCATGACGTTACGAGTCGTCGGCGCGGGACTCGGTCGGACCGGCACGCACTCGCTCAAGCTCGCGCTCGAGCAGCTGCTGGGCGCGCCCTGCTACCACATGCTCGAGGTGTTCTCGCATCCGGAGCACATCCCGGTGTGGCAGGCGGCAGTCGACGGCGAGCCCGTCGACTGGAATGCCGTGATGGACGGGTACGTGGCCGCGGTCGACTGGCCCGCCGCCGCGTTCTGGCGGGAGCTCGCCGACGCGAACCCCGGCGCGATCGTGCTGCTGTCGACGCGGTCCGGAGCCGACGCGTGGTGGAAGAGCGCGCACGACACGATCTTCGAGATCTCGCAGCGCGAGGCTCCGCCCGATGCGGTCATCACCGCGCAGATGACGATGGCCAAGACGATGCTGGCCCGGCGATTCACGCCCGGCTGGACGGACGAGGCCGCGGCCATGCGCGCTTACGAGGAGCACAACGCGGCCGTGCGCGCGTCGGTACCGGCGTCACGACTCGTCGACTGGCAGCCGGGCGACGGGTGGGAGCCGATCTGCGCGGCGCTGGGGGTCGCGGTCCCGGACACACCCTTCCCGCACGTCAACACGACGGACGAGTTCCGGGCGATGCTCGGCCTGAACGAGTAAGCGCGCGCGTACGGAACACAGCACTTTTCATGGATTCTTGACGCCGCCGGGTTCGATACTGATGTGCCCTTGACGGGTGAGCTGTTGCAATGACGCGGGCGGCCGCTCGGTCGCCGTGTTCACAACAAAGCCCCGCCTCGCTCGCAAGGATCACGGTGCGGAACACCGTGTTGGAGACATCGTGCTGACCGAGCCTCAGCCGGCGACCGACGTCGGCGCCGACACCGCTCGTCCCAAGCCCACCCCGCCGGTCACCGGTGTCGAGCTGCCGCCCGACAAGCTGAGCTACCAGCTGAAGAACAAGCTGCTCGGACCGCCGCTGCACACCGAGGAACTCGAGCACGAACGGCTGGGAAAGCCCACCGCACTGGCGGTGTTCGCGTCCGACAACCTCTCGTCGTCGGCGTACGCGACCGAAGAGATCCTGCGCGTGCTCATCCCCGCGATCGGCATCGGCGCCTTCGCGCTCGTCACCCCGATCACGGTCGCGATGCTCGTCGTGCTCGGCTTCCTGATCCTCTCGTACCGCCAGACGATCAAGGCGTACCCGACGGCCGGCGGCGCGTACATGGTGACGCGCGACAACTTCGGGTTGCTGCCCGCGCAGGTCGCCGGAGTCGCGCTCCTGACCGACTACGTGCTCACCGTGTCGGTGTCGGTCGCGGCGGGCACCGCGGCGCTCGCGTCGGCGTTCTCGGCGTTCACACCGTGGATCCTGCCGATCTCGGTGCTGTGCGTGATCCTGATCGCGTTCGGCAACCTCAGGGGTGTGAAGGAGTCGGGCAAGATCTTCGCGGTCCCGACGTACTTCTTCATGGTCATGATGGCGCTGCTCCTCGGCTGGGGCGTGTACCAGCTCTTCGCCGGGAACCTGCCGACGATCCATCACTCGACGGGCATGGTGCCCTTCGGCCGCAAGGTCGACGGCGCGGTGTTCATGGGCGCGTCGCTCTACGTCGTCCTGCACGCCTTCGCGTCGGGCGGCGCGGCCGTCACGGGTGTCGAGGCGATCTCGAACGGTGTACCCGCCTTCCGCAAGCCCGAGTGGAAGAACGCGCGCACGACGCTCGTGATCATGGGCACGTCGCTCGGGATCATGTTCCTCGGCGTGTCGGTGCTCGCTGCGCACCTGCACGCAACGCCGTACCTCAGCGAGGCGCCCTACAACGGCACGCCAACCGTCATCTCGCAGGTCGGCGACTTCGTATTCGGCACCAGTCCCGTGGGTCGGATGCTCTACTACCTGCTCCAGGCGGGCACGATGCTCATCCTGGTGCTCGCGGCGAATACGAGCTTCGCCGACTTCCCCCGTCTCGCATCGTTCCACGCGGGCGACAACTTCATGCCGCGCCAGCTCACCAAGCGCGGCCACCGGCTCGTCTTCTCCAACGGCATCATCTTCCTCGCCGTGACCGCCATCGTGTTGCTGATCGTCACCGGCGCCAAGGTCGACCGCCTCATCCCGCTGTACGCGATCGGGGTGTTCACCTCGTTCACGCTGTCGCAGGCGGGCATGGCCAAGCACCACATTCGGGAGAAGGAAGAGGGCTGGCGGTGGGGCCTGTTCGTGAACGGCGTCGGCGCGCTGCTGTCGGGCATCGTGTGCGTCATCATCGCCGTCACGAAGTTCATGCACGGTGCGTGGGTGATCATCATCCTCGTCCCGGTGATGGTGTTCTTCCTCGTGCGCCTCGCGAAGCAGTACGAGCGCGAGGACACGGCGCTGGAGCACGATGTCCCCAAGGCGGTCGCCGCGCCGGTCCGCAAGCGCCTCGTCGTCATGGTGTTCGTCGACCGGCTCGACCTGGCCGTGGCCCGCGCCATGCAGTTCGGCCGCACGCTGCGCCCTGACGAGCTGCGCGCCGTGCACTTCGTGCTCGATCAGACGCACGCCGATCACCTCGCGGCCGAATGGCGCGAGCACGGTCTTGCCAACCTCAGCCTCGAGCTGATCGACTGTCCCGACCGGCGCATCACGCGCACCGCCGTCGAAACGGTCGCGCAGGAGCTCACGACCAACGACTCCGAAGTGTGTGTGATCCTGCCTGAGCGGATGTACAACGGCGTGTGGCACCGCATCCTCCACGACCAGACGGCCGAAGGACTCGCGCGGGAGATCTCCCGCCTGCCGCACGCCAACGTGACGACGGTGCCGTTCCATTTCGACGAGGAAGGCGCGCCGGTTCCTGCCGCCGCCGACGTTCGCCCGTCGTCCAACGGCCGCGGGAAGGCCAAGGCGAACGGCAAGGTCGGCGGCGTCTCGGTGACGACGCCGCTGCGCAACCCGGACGGCACGACACCGATCGGTGCGGTGTCGTGGCGCCAGCACGTGCGCGTGCACGGGCGCGTCCGGGCGCTGCGCGTCGAGCCGCTCGGAGGGAGCCCGAGCGTCGAGTGCACGCTGGTCGACGAGACCGGCGGCGTGGCAGTCGTGTTCTTCGGCCGCCGCGAGATCGCGGGCGTCGTGATCGGCGCGGAGATCACCGTCGAAGGCATGGCGATCGATCACCACGGCCGGCTCGCGATCGTCAACCCGTACTACGAGCTGCACTGACGCCGAGCCCCGCACGGTCGCGGTGGCCGTCGCGGTACGGGCCGCCGGTGTGCGACGATGGCGGCGTGAGCACCTTCAACGACGACCACAGGTACTGGCAGGACCGCTTCGACACGCGGCGGCTCGCCGACCGGATCGACGAGCTGCTCGTCTCGGACACGATCGACGAGCACGGCCGGCGGTTCATCGAGTCGCGCGACATGTTCTTCCTCGCGACGTGCGATGCCGACGGCAACCCGCAGTGCTCCTACAAGGGCGGTGATCCGGGTTTCGTGCGCGTGCTCGACGAGCACACGGTCGCGTTTCCCGTCTACGACGGCAACGGCATGTTCCTGTCGCTCGGGAACGTGCGCCAGACCGCCAAGGTCGGCATGCTGTTCGTCGACTTCGAGCACCCCAATCGCCTGCGACTCAACGGCGTCGCGCGCGTCGACGACGACGACGACCCGCTGATCGCCGAGATGCCCGGCGCCGCGTTGGTCGTGCGCGTCACCGCGACCGCGGTGTTCCCGAACTGCTCCCGGTACATCCACCGGATGCAGCTCGTCGAGCGGTCGACGTTCGTGCCGAAGCCCGACGCCGCGCCGCCCGTCCCCGACTGGAAGCGCATGACCTGGGCCCACGACCACCTGGCCCACGACGATCCGGCCCGCGCGGCCGAGCCCCTCGACTGAGGTTGGGAGGCTCGTGGGCGTATAGCGCCCATCACGCTCCCAACAGTTGGGAGGATTGTGGGCGTATAGCGCCCATCACGCTCCGAACAGTTGGGAGGATTGTGGGCGTATAGCGCCCATGACGCTCCCGACAGTTGGGAGGATTCAGGGCGCGAGGACGTGGCGGAGGCGGCGGGTGGCGACGACGAGCAGCGCGGCCGCGAACCCCGCGAGAACCAGGAGGTCGCCGCGGATGTCGGCCAGGGTTCCGTTGCGGGCGAGCAACGACGTCCACGCGTCCACCGCCCAGGCATGCGGCGCGAGGTGCCCGAAGGTCCGCATCGTCGGCCCGACGATCTCGAGCGGCCACATGCAGCCGCCGAGCATGCCGAGCAGGATCCCGATCGTGGGCGCGATCGAGGTCGACTGCTCGGGCGTCTTGAACAACGTTCCCGCGAGCATTCCCGCGCCGGTACCGACGAGCGCCCACGTGAAGACCAGCGTCGTCGCCGCGAGCGGATCGCCCCAGTGGACGCCGAACACCGTCGCGCCGACGAGCACGATGAGCAGCGACTGCGTCAGCGCGATCATCAGGTACACGGCCGTCTCCCCGAAGACGATCTGCGCGGGCGTGACCGGGGCGGCGACCATCCGGTCGTACATCCCGAGCTGGCGCGTCCAGATCATCGCCGCACCACCGGCGAGCGAGTTGATGAACACGAAGAGCACGAGCATCGTAGGCGCGCTGTAGTCGAACCCCTTCGGAAGGACCTTGCTCGCGGAATCGACCGATTGGCTCGACACCGTCACGGTCGACGCCCCGGACACGAGCCGGTCCGCGAGCGCGAGCTGTGTCGCGAACGAACGTCCGGATGCGGCCGCCGAGAACGCCGCGGCCTGCACGCGCGCACCGTGCGCGCCGATCACCGACGTCACCGCGGCGACCGCAGCCTGCTGGTCGGAGTTCGTGTGCTCCCCGTACGCCACGATGTCGACGGGACGGCCGGCGCGCAGCGCCGCGTCGGTTCCGGCCGGGATCTGCACGAGCGTCGCGATCTCGGAGCGCCGCAGTGCGGTCTTCCCCGCGGCGACCGACGGATACGTCCGGACATCGAGCGCGTGGGCGTCGGCCAGATCGTGCGCGAGCGATGCCGAGAGCGCGCTGTGGTCGAGATCGACGATACCGACGCGGAACGTGCCGGGATTCGATGCGATCGCGCCGACGATCACGATCACGAGCACGGGCAGCACGAGGAGGAAGAACAGCGCGAAGCGATCGCGCACGATGCGGCGGGCGCGCGCGCCGGCGATGGCGAGCACGGTCACCGGACGGCCCAGCGGCGCGCGAGCAGCGCGGCGATCACGCCCACGACCAGCGTGAACGCCGCGATGGCGACGAGTGGTTGCACGATCACACCCGCTCCGCGGGCGCCGGTCGTGAGATCGACGAAGCCCCGCAGCGCCCAGCCGTTGGGCGTGAGGAGCGCGAGCCGCCGCATGATCGCGGGCGCGGCCGAGATCGTCACGAAGTTGCCGCCGAGCAACGCCAGGCCGAACACGATGATCGCGGCGATGCCTTCCGCTTGGCGTTCGGTACGGGCCAGCGCGATCACGAGCGCGGTCAGCACGACGACGGCCACGACCATCGCGACGCAGAGCAACGTGGCGCCGATCGGGTTGCCCCAGTGCGCGCCGAAGAACCACGAGGTGAACAGCAGCACCGTCGCCAGGCTGGCGACACCGTAGGCGAACACCGACAGCGCCTTGCCGAACAGCACCGTCGTCGGTCGCACGGGTGCGGCGGCGATGCGGTCGATCATGCCGTCACGCTCCTCCGAGAAGAAGCTGCGCGCCGTGAACCCGATCGCGAACAACACGAAGAAGATCGCCATCGCCGGGGCGTAGTAGTTCACTGCCTTCAACGGTCGCGATCCGATCGGTTCGTTCACGACGTTCTCGGGCACGCGCAGCTTCGCCGCCGCCGCGCTCAGCTCGGCCGCTCGCGACGCCGGTGCACCCGCGGCGATGGCGGTCGCGACCGACAGCCGATCCGCGTCGACCTGGTTGACGAACGATCCCGCGAGCGCGCGGCTCACCTCGCCGCCCAGCTCGCTGTTGACGCTCGTGAGCACCGCCAGTCCGGTCGCGGCAGCGCCGGTCGCGGCCCCGCCGCTCGCGGCCGCCGAGAAACCGGGGGGAACGACGATCGCCGAGGAGAGCGATCCGTTGCGCACGAGCCGCCGGGCGGTCGCTTCATCGGGAACCGTGCGCACCGTCACCACGCCGTGCAGCGCGGGATTCTGCATGAAGCTCGCGAACGCCGTCGCGAGAGGCCCGTGGTCGCGGTCGACGACGCCGACCGTGATGTGGAAGCGATCGGCACCGCGGAACGCGAAGCTCATCAACGCCGCGATGCCGAGGGGCGCGACGAACCCGAGCACGATCGCCGAGCGGTCGCGGAACCGTTGCTTCAGATCCTTCGCCGCGATCACGAACACCGGCGACATCGCGCGCTACTCCCGCAGCGCGGTGCCCGTCAGGTGCAGGAACACCGCTTCGAGATCGGGCTCCACGAGCTCGACGCTGTTCACGGCCGCGCCGTTGTGCTCGGCCGCCTCGAGCACCGCCGGCAGCAGGCGCCGGCCCTCGCGTGCGAGCAGCTGCACGTGCTCGTCGCTCAGCGTCGCACCGTCGATGCCGGGGAGCGACCGGCACACCTCGACGAACCGCGCGAGATCGCCCGTTGCCGCGAGCTCGATGCGGTCGTGCTCCTCGAGCATCGACACGAGCTCGCGCCGGGTGCCCTCGGCGACGAGCCGGCCCCGGTCGATGATGCCGACCCGATCGCAGACCCGATCGGCCTCCTCCATGTAGTGCGTCGTGTAGAGGATCGCCATCCCGCCTGCGCCGAGCGATCGCACGCTCTCGAGGATCGCGTAACGGCTCTGCGGATCGACACCGACCGTCGGCTCGTCGAGCACGAGCAGCGCGGGCCGGTGCAAGAGGCCGGCGGCGATGTTCAACCGGCGCTTCATGCCGCCCGAGTACGCATCGACCCGATCGTCGCCGCGATCCGACAGGTCGACGAGAGCGAGCACCTCGTCGACCCGCTCGCGCAGCAACTTCTTGCGGAGGCGGTACAGGCGCCCGATGAACTCGAGGTTCTCGCGCGCGGTCAGGTCGGGATACAGGGCAACGTCCTGGGGCACGTAGCCGATGCGCGCTTTGGCGGCGAGCGCGCGCTCGTTGACCTCGAGCTCGTCGACGTGCACGGTCCCGGCGTCGCGATGCAACAGCCCGCACACCATGCGAATGGTCGTCGTCTTGCCCGCGCCGTTCGGACCGAGCAGGCCGTACGTCTCGCCCGGCGCGATCGAGAAGCTCACGTCGTCGACCGCGATCCGGTCGCCGAAGCGCCGCGTCAGATGATCGCAACGCAACACCGCGTCCACCCGTTCATCCTTCCCGGGTTCGGCGGGCGAAGTCAGGGCCGAACGTCCGTC
>DATMUX010000188.1:0-3381 GCA_035563695.1 Acidimicrobiia bacterium | reverse complement strand
CGCGGCGGGTCGGGTCGCCGAACGCGCTCGTGACCGCCGCAACGGCGGCTGCGAACTCGTCGGCGGTGAGGTCGTCGGCCGCCATGCCGGATATTCTACCTACGCTGGTAGTGGAAATCCGCCGGAGCCCGGAGCTGCCCTCATGCCCACTGAAGCCGAGGTCCTCGAGGCCCTGCGCCCGGTCGAGGACCCCGAGATCCACCGCTCGATCGTCGATCTCGACATGGTGCGGGGCGTCGCCGTCGACGGCGGCCGGGTGCGCGTCACCGTCGCGCTGACGGTCGCGGGCTGCCCGCTGCGGACCGAGATCACCCGGCGGGTCACCGATGCGGTCGAGGCGCTCGGAGGCGTCGACGGCGTCGACGTCGACCTGACGGTGATGACCGACGAGGAGCGCGCCGCCGTCGCGCGCAAGCTGCACGGCGATCACGCGCACGATCACGGGCACGATCACGATCACGCCGGCGGTCACGAGCATCGGCCCAACCCCTTCACCGATGCCACCACACGCGTCCTCGCGATCGCGTCGGGCAAGGGTGGTGTCGGCAAGTCGTCGGTGACGACCAATCTCGCGGTGGCGCTCGCTCAGCGCGGCCGCCGCGTCGCCGCGGTCGACGCCGACGTGTGGGGCTTCTCGATGCCGCGCATGCTGGGCATCGACCGTCCACCGACTGTGATCGACGACGTGATCGTCCCTCCCGACGCCAACGGCGTGACGCTCATCTCGATGGGCTTCTTCGCGCGCGAGGACCAGCCGGTGGTGTGGCGCGGTCCGATGTTGCACAAGGCGCTCGAGCAGTTCCTCACCGATGTGCACTGGGGTGAGCCCGACTACCTCGTCGTCGACATGCCCCCGGGCACCGGCGACATCGCGCTCTCGATGGCGCAGTTCCTGCCGCGCGCCGAGGTGCTCGTCGTCACGACGCCGCAACCGGCCGCGCAGCGCGTCGCCCAGCGCGCCGCGTACATGGCGCGCAAGGTCAACCTGCAGGTGGCTGGCGTGATCGAGAACATGTCGTGGTTCCGTTGCGACCACGGCACGGCATACCGGCTCTTCGGCGAAGGCGGCGGTCAGGAGCTGGCCGATCAGCTGGAGGTTCCGTTGCTCGGCCAGGTTCCCCTCGTTCCGGAGCTGCGCGAGGGGAGCGACATCGGCGAGCCGATCGTCGTCGCCGATCCCGCCAACGAGGCGTCGGGCGTCTTCCGCGCGATCGCCGAGCGCATCGACGTCGAGCTCGCCCCGAAGCGCATCTACCGGACCGCGCTCAAGATCGTCTAGCCCCGAGCCGGGCGGTATCGTGCGGGCATGGAAGTACGGATCGGCGTCGTGTACACGACCCGCGAGCTGACGATCGAGACCGACGACTCGCCGGAAGCGGTGATCGCGGCGATCGACGGGGCCGTCGGCAAGAGCGACACCCTGCTGTGGCTGACCGACAGCAAGGGCCGGCGCGTCGGCGTGCCGGTCGACAAGATCGCGTTCGTCGAGATCGCCGCCGACGCGGGCGGGCGTCGCGTCGGCTTCGGTTCGGGCTGAAACCCGCCACTGTGGAAGGGCCCGCGCCCGCCCTGCTCGACCGCCGGCTCTTGTTCTTCACCGGCAAGGGTGGTGTCGGGAAGAGCACGATGGCGGCCGCCACCGCGCTGCTCGCGGCGAACGTCGGCAAGCGCGTCCTCCTGGTGGAGGTCGATGCGAAAGGCGACGTTCCCGCGCAGTTCGAGCACGCGGCGGTCGGCTTCACGCCGCGGGAGATCCATCCCGGCGTCCTCGCCATGGCCATGGACACCGAGGCGTCCTTGCAGGAGTACCTGCGGTTGAACCTGCGGGTCCCCGTGCTCGGCCGGATCGGACCGCTCGCCCGGGTCCTCGACTTCGTCGCGACCGCGGCGCCCGGCGTGAAGGAGATCCTCACGATCGGCAAGATCGCGTGGGAGGTCCGCGAGGCGGTCGAGGGACGGGCCGATCACGACATCGTGATCGTCGACGCGGCCGCGACCGGGCACATCGTTGCGCAGCTCGGCGCCGCCGATGCGATCCGCGAGATGGTCGACGTCGGCCCGCTGCGCAACCAGACGCAGTGGGTCTCCGACATCCTCGCCGACCCCGCGCTCACCGCCGTCAACGTCGTCACGACGCCCGAGGAGATGCCGGTCGCCGAGACGATCGAGCTCGTCGCGCGCATCCGGGCGGAGCTCGACGTCCCGCTGGGCACCGTCGTGGTGAACCGCGTGCTGCCCGAGCTGTTCACCCACGCCGACGAAGAGGCGTTCGAGGCGCTCCGCCATCCGGCTCCGAATGATCTGCTCACCGCCCGCGCCGGCGGCGGCGCAACCGCGGTGCTCGATGCGGCCCGCCTCGCGGTCTCCTTGCGCCGCACGCGCGCGACACACCTCGAACACCTGCGCGCCTCGGTCGACCTCCCGCTGTTGTACGTGCCGTACCTGTTCGTGCGCACGCACGGTCTGCGTGTGACCCGCATGGTGGCCGACGCCCTGGGCGCGGAGCTGGGCTTGTGAGTCCGAACCGTCGCGGTGACGCGCCGACCACGCTCGAGCAGCTGCTGGCCGCCAAGGAGATCGTCGTGTTCTGCGGATCCGGCGGCGTCGGCAAGACGTCGGTGGCCGCGGCGACGGCTCTCGGCGCGACCGTGCGCCTCGGCGGCAAGGTGCTCGTGCTCACGATCGACCCGGCCCGCCGGCTGGCGACGGCGCTCGGGCTGGAAGCGCTGGGCAACCTCGCGCACCGAGTCCCCCCCGAAGCGCTGAAGGCGGCCGGCATCGACGCGCGGGGTGAGCTGTGGGCGGCGATGCTCGACACGAAGCAGTCGTGGGACGATCTCGTGTTGCGGCACGCCAAGGACGAGGAGACCGCGTACCGGATCCTCGAGAACCGGTTGTACCACAACCTCACGGCGCGCTTCGTGCAGAGTCACGACTACATCGCGATGGAGCGGCTGTTCGAGATCCACTCGAGCGGCCAGTACGACCTCATCGTCATCGACACCCCGCCGACGCGCAACGCCATCGACTTCCTCGAAGCACCCGCGCGCATGGCCGACTTCTTCGGGGGGCGGTTGTTGAAGTGGCTCACGCTGCCGTACCGCGTCGGTGGGAAGCGCGGCACGCGCGTGCTCAACGTCGCAAGCCGGCCCTTCTACCAGATGGCCGACAGGATCCTCGGCAGCAAGTTCCTCCAGGACATCGCCGAGTTCTTCTTGAACTTCCAGTCGATGTACGAGGGCTTCGTGGCGCGAGCGAAAGCCGTCGAGCGGCTGCTGCACGACCGGCGCACGACGTTCGCGGTCGTGACGACGCTCGAGGCCGCGCCGCTCCACGAGGCGGAGCGATTCTGCAGCGCGCTGGTCGAGCGCGACTTCCAGC
>DATMUX010000187.1:0-2225 GCA_035563695.1 Acidimicrobiia bacterium | reverse complement strand
GCATCACCTGCACCCGGTTCTCGAAGCCGATCAGGTAGAAGAGGTGCACGACGAGCCACACGAGCCAGCCCGTGAATCCGCGGAAGCGGATGCGCCACACCTGGCCGACGGCGCTGCGCCGCCCGATGGTGGCGAGCGTCCCCTTGTCGCGGTAGCGGAAGCCGCGGCGCGCGCCCCGGTCGACGATGTGGCGGGCCACGTACCGGCCGGCCTGCATCGCGGGCGGCGACACCATCGGCAGCACGTTGCCGTGCTTGTCGCGAGCGGCGGCGACGTCGCCGATCGCGAACGCGCCGTCGGCGCCGACGACGCGCAGGTGATCGTCGACCTGGAGACGTTGCAGCTGCCGGTGCACGACGTCGTTCGGGCGTACCCCCGCGGTCCACACCATCGTCGAGGTGGCGAGCTCCGTGCCGTCGGCGAGCACCACTCCCCCGGGGTCGGCCGTCGTGACGAGCGTGTTCGTGCGCACGTCGATGCCCCGGCGCTCGAGCTCGCGCCGCGCGTAGGCGGAGAGGCTCGCCGGGAACATCGTGAGGAGACGATCGCCGCCTTCGAGCAACACGATGCGCACGTCGCCGGGCGGGATCTCGGGGTACTCCTGCGGGAGCACCAGGCGGACGAGCTCGGCGAGGGCACCCGCGTACTCCACGCCCGTCGGGCCACCGCCGACGATGCAGAACGTGAGCATCCGGTGCCGCGCGACCCGGTCGGTCTCGGTCGCGGCCCGCTCGAGGCACTCGAGCACGTGGTTGCGGAGCTGCAACGCCTCGCCCAGATCCTTGAGGCCGAGCGCGTGCCGCTCGATCGACTCGTTGCCGTAGTAGTTCGTCGTGCTGCCCGTCGCGATCACCACGAAGTCGTACTCGAGCGATTCGCCGCCCGCGAGGTGCACGCGCTTCGCCCCGAAGTCGACGCCCGTCACGTCGGCCTCGCGGTAGCGGACGTTCGGCGCGCCGCGCAGCACCTTGCGCAGCGGCGCCGCGATCTCGGACGGGTTCAGCAGGCAGCTCGCCACCTGGTAGAGCAGCGGGGTGAACAGGTGGTAGTTGTGCCGGTCGACGAGCACGACGTCGGCGGCCCGGCCGGCCAGCGCTTTGGCGCACTGGAGCCCGCCGAAGCCGCCACCGATGATCACCACACGCGGGTGGGGACGCACGGCCGCGGACGGTACTCGGGAATGTTCGGGCCCGGCTCCTTGTAGAATTGGGACCTGCCGGGCGGCGACCGACACGCCCCGCCGACCGGCTCTTGACATGGGGGTGCGTGGCTTCGATCTCGAGGGTCGAGGTGGGGGAAGCGAGCCGACGTCGCCGGAACGTCGCGAAAGAGCCGGCAACACCAATACACGCCAACGACAACCGTCTGGCAATGGCTGCCTGAGAAATCAGGTAGTCCGCCCGCATCGGATTCGTCATTCGTTCGAGCGAGGCGTCATCCAGGATGACTCACCGGTAGGTATGGCCTCGGGGCCCACCGGGACATCGCACTGAGGCTGGCTCGCCGATCGGGCGCCATCGACCGGTCGGCGGGTGACATCTCCCGATGGCTGCGCTCGGAGAAGCCCCATCAAGAGCTCGGGAGACGCGGGTTCGACTCCCGCCACCTCCAAGAGTGCTCAGGGTTCGCCGTGAGCATTGTTGGAGGTGCGCCGGCACCCTCATGGCGATCCAAGATGGCACGAGCCCACTCGATCGCGTCGCCGACCCGTATGCCTGACGGCTGCGGTCGACGACCAGACCAGAGCCGGAACATCAAACTGTGCGCGTGCTCAGCGGACACGCGCGCGCCTCACACCTGTCATGGCTCCCCCGATGGCGGTGCGGTGCCGGGGACCGTCCCCCAGTTGCGGTTCGGGGATGGGCCGAGCGTGAAGTCGAGCTGTCCGCCGGTGGTCGCGATGCTCGCCGGGACCCACGGGCACACCCATTGGTTCGTTGCGGCGTGGCACGCGGCGTTCGGCGGACTCACGCCACTGACGACGAGCGACTGCACGTACCGATCGACCGACGACGAGGCCCGCGCCGACACCACGATGGTGCGGCCGGAGGCCAACGTGATCGCCTCCCGCGTGAATATCGGGCTGGCGAGCACCAGGTCGGCCCGCCCGGGCGTCTCGGGGTACAAGCCGAGCGCGGCCCACACGTACCACGACGACAGCGCGCCGAGGTCGTCGTTGCCGGGCTCGCCGTTCGGCGTCGCCGAGTAGAGGGCGGTCAGCCGTC
>DATMUX010000186.1:0-2155 GCA_035563695.1 Acidimicrobiia bacterium | reverse complement strand
CCTTCACCGTCGTGTTGCAGCCGCACGGCACCGACGCGGCCGGCACCGCCACACTCGATCTGTGCAACGGCACGTACCCGAGCGAGAAGCTGCGCACGGCGCGGCGGCAGGTCATCGTCGCGGACGCGCAGGGAAACGGGGTCCTCAGCACCGAAGCAGTCCTCTATCGCTCGCCCGCCGCGACCGCGCAGGCCTTCACCGAGCTGCGCAACGTCACCGCGCACTGCCCGTCGAAGCCCGTCGCGAGTCCTGTCGGCGAACCGACGGTCCAGACGAAGTTCTTCGCCGCGCCCGACACGACCTGGCCGCAGACCGCGGGCGTCGAACGACTCGCGTTCGATCTCGACACGGTCGACGCGTCGGGCCAGCACTTCCGCTCGGCGGCGGTCTACCTGCGGCGCGGGCGAGTGCTGCTCGGCATCTACTTCTCGCCGGCCAACGGCACCGCGACCACGGTGCAACACAAGACCTCGACGGCTGACATCGTCGGGATCTTCGCCGCCCGGATGGCTGACCTTCCCGCGCACGCGATCAACGGCTGACGCGCGCTGGTCACCTCACCGTCGACGTCCGAGAAGAACCGCACAGCGAGCCCGCCCGCGCCCGAGCTCGACCCGCGCCGCTGGGTTGCGGCCGCGGTCGCGATCCTGTCGGTCGCGATACCGGTGCTCGACAACACGGTCCTCAACGTGGCCGTCCCCGCGATCCTGCGGGAGTTCAACACCGACCTGCCGAGCCTGCAGTGGGTCATCACGGGCTACTCGCTCACGTTCGCGACGCTCCTCATCATCGGCGGCCGACTCGGCGACATGTACGGGCACCGGCGCACGTTCATCGTCGGCGCCACGATCTTCGGTCTCGGCTCGCTGCTCGCGTCGGTGTCGACATCGGTGTCGACCCTGTTCCTCGGCGAGGCGCTGATCGAAGGCATCGGCGCGTCCTTGATGATCCCGGCGACACTTTCCATCCTGCAAACGACGTTCCAGGGGCGCGAGCGCGCGGTTGCGTTCGCGGCTTGGGGGGCGGTTGCGGGCGCCGCCGTCGCATTCGGCCCCGTGCTCGGCGGTTTCCTCACGACGAACTACTCGTGGCGGTGGGCGTTTCGCATCAACGTGATCATCGTGCCCGTGATCGTCGCCGGCGCGTTCCTGTTCATGCACGTCGACCGGCCTGCGGCTCGCCGGCCGCGCATCGATCTCCCCGGCGCATTCCTGATCGCGACCGGGTCGTTCAGCCTCATCTTCGCGTTGAGCGAAGGCACCACCTACGGTTGGTGGACGCCGATCAAGGCCCTCTCGCTGGCGGGACGGGACGCCTGGTCTGCGTCTCACCGCGTGTCGGTCATCCCGTTCGTGTTGGTACTGGCTGCCCTCTTACTCGGCGCCTTCGTAGCAGTCGAACGCCGCAAGGAACGTCTTCACCAGGACCCGCTGTTCGAGTTCGGCCAGCTGCGACACCTCGGCTTCCGGTACGGACTGCTGACGACGATGGTCCTCGCCATGGGCCAGTTCGGCTTGCTCTTCGTCGTCCCCGTGCTCCTCGAGTCGGGTCGCCACCTGTCGGCGTTGCGCACCGGCGAGTGGATGATCCCGATGGGCGTGTGCATCGCGCTGGCGGCGCCGCTTTGCGGCCGGCTGACGCGCCGGTTCAGCATCACGAGCATCGTGCGCACCGGCCTGGCGATGGAAGCGCTCGGGTTGGTGATGGTGGCGGCCATCGTGCCGCACATCTCGTTCTTCACGTTGCTCCCGGGCTCCGTCGTCTTCGGGATCGGCGTCGGCCTGGCGAGCTCGCAGCTCGTCAACGTCATCCTGTTCGACATCGAACCCGACAAGGTCGGCGTCGCGAGCGGCACCAACACCACGGTGCGCCAAGTCGGGCTCGCGCTCGGGATCGCGACATTCGCCTCGTTCCTCAACGCGTTGACGATTCGCCATGCCGTATCGGCACTCGCGACCGCGCCGGTCGCGTCGTCGACGAGAGCGGCGGCGATCGGCGAGCTGCACGCGCGCGGCGTGAACTTCACACCGCCGCCGGGCACGAGAGCGCACGATGCGCTCGTGCTGAATCGCGTCATCGAGACGTCGGTGACGGCCGGAGCCCGCCCGGCGCTGCTGTTCGCGGCGACCGTCGTCGCGATCGGAACAGGGTTGTC